>JANYBQ010000203.1 GCA_025360705.1 Betaproteobacteria bacterium
GACCCAACAATATTTTCTTGAACATGGATGTACTCCAGAATAGAAAGAATGAACGTCAAATTAGGGCTGCTTACGCTGATTTCAAGCCCCATTGTGTTTCAATGTCGGAGGATTTTATACAGTACTAAAAGCCAATTGGAAGCCTTGGGCGCGGCACAGGGAAATGGCTACTGACATGGAGACGGCAGCGGTGTTTTTTGGGATAGCTGTGCAATTTTTCGGCGCCAATGCCTGGACCAGCTATTTCAGCGGGGCGGCCTGCACCCTGGCCGCCATCGGCCAGCAAGTCCCGCCTTAAGCGGCGGATAAGGCTTGCCGCGCAAAATTGTCCGCATGACCTCGGTCCAATTTCAGCAAGAGGCGGTTTCGACCGGCGCGCCAGCGGCGCTGCAACGCATTCTCCGCCCCGGTTGGCTGGTTGCACTGGGCTTGCTGCTGTTCGCCGCGGTATGGCTACCGCACCTCGCCATCACCAGCCTTTCGCCACCCACCGACAACATCGAGCAATTGAACTGGGTTCACTCCCTGGAGTGGGGCTATTACAAACACCCGCCCCTGCCTACCTGGCTGTTATGGGCTCCGGTGCAGCTTTTTGGCATCGGCGCATGGACCACTTATGCGGTCGGTGCGGCTATCAACCTTGCCACGATAGGGATTCTGTGGCGCCTCACGGCAAACATACGCGGCACCGCCTTCGCAACCCTTGCCTTGCTGGCCGTGTTGTGTATCTCTTACTACAGTGCGGGGTTGAACGCCTACAACCACAACACATTGCTGACGTTTTTTTCCACCATCAGCGCCGCGTTGTGCTGGAAAGCTTTCACCAGCGGGCGTTTGCGCTGGTGGGCAGTCTTGGGGCTGGCATTGGGCCTGGGTATGCTGACCAAGTACCAGATCGCCGTCACGATCGCCTCGGTGCTGGTTTTTTGGCTGACGCAGCGCGGATGGCGCGACGTACGACAACGCCAGGGTTTGTTGATGGCGGCACTGATTGCACTGATGATTTTTGTGCCGCATTTGCAGTGGTTGCGAAGCCACGATTTCGGGCCGGTCCAATACGCCGTCGGCTCTTCTCTGGGTGCTCATCTGAACCTGGCGGACCGCCTCCAGGATGTCACCAACTGGCTCCTCGACCAGCTACTGAATCGCGCCCTCCCCGCCTGGCTTTTGCTGGCATTTTTATTCGATCGGCTGCGCCAACGCGCTACGCGGCCGGCGCCCGCCACACGCAACGCACGCGCTGCGACACCGCCCGACGCGGGACGCGCCCTGTTGTTGTGCTGGGGGCTGGTGCCACTGCTGTTCATGCCGCTGGTGGGCATGCTGTCCGGCTCCAGCCTACCGATGCGATGGGGTACGCCTTTCCTGCTGTTTGCGGTGCCCGCAGTCATGGAGTTGACCGCCCGGCGAATCCCGTGGACGCATATACCGTTGCGCCAGGCGTTACGGGCCTTTATGGTGGTCCAGTTGTGCTTGTTGCTGCTGAGCCATCTCACCTCGCCGCGCGGGCCTGCGTCGTTGCGCGACCAGCACTGGCGCAGCTTTGACAGCGGCGCACTGGCCAGGTTGCTGGAGCCGTCTGCCCAGGCGGCGCTGGCGGGCCTGCCGATCTGCGTTATCTCGGGTCCGAGCGCGCTGGCGGGTGCGCTGGCGCTGAGGTTTACGGACCACCCCCTGGTTTTGATCGATGGCCGCTACGACTACAGTCCCTGGGTCGACGCGGACGCAACGCGCGATTGTGGGTTGCTGCAACTGCGCAAGAATGCACCTTTGCCGGGCGGCCAACCCGTGGGAGGCCAGTTTCCGGGTCTCTGGTGGCGCGTCAGCGTGCCGGCCCCTGCACCAGCCCTCGCGATGGATGTTGCAAAATAACGCGCTGTGCCAAGCACCCTCCATTTCATGTCCGACGCCTCCCGCAATCCCCGACCTTCCATGAGTTGCGTGGTGCCAGCTTTCAACGAAGCCGACAACCTCGCCCCTTTGCTTGACAGCCTGACCGCGCAGCTGGCCGAGCTGACCGAACGCTGGGAGGTGATCGTCATCGACGACGGCAGTCGCGACGCCACACCCGCGGCGATAGCGCCCTGGCTGATGCGCCCCGGAGTGCGCTACGTGCGCCTGTCGCGCAACTTCGGCAAGGAGGCGGCCTTGACGGCGGGCATAGACCGCGCCGTCGGCGAAGTGGTGCTGTTGATGGATGCCGACCTGCAGCATCCGGCTTCGCTGGTGCCCGAAATGCTCGCCGCCTGGGTCCAGGGCGCCGACATGGTGTGTGCGGCGCGCGCCTCGCGTGCCGACGAGAGCCTGGCCAAACGGCTTGGCACGGCCGTGTTCTACGCACTCGTCAACCGCGATCCGACCGTGCAAATTCCCGTCGATGCCGGGGACTTCCGGCTGATGGACCGACGTGTGGCCGATGTGCTCAAGGCCTTGCCTGAACGCAACCGCTTCATGAAGGGCCTGTACGCGTGGGTGGGTTTCAAGACGGTAATCATTCCCTATATTCCTCACGAACGTTTTGCCGGCACCAGCAATTTTACCACCCGCCGGCTGGCGCGCCTGGCGTTTACGGGCGTGACTGCTTTTACCAACGCGCCGCTGCGTTTGTGGAGCGCCCTGGGCGCCGGTATCGACGGGAATTTGCACGGTCGGATCGCGGTTGACGAGTGCGTAGAACACGGCCGT
>JANYBQ010000611.1 GCA_025360705.1 Betaproteobacteria bacterium
CTCACCACCTTGGCCGCCGTGGCTGCCCTTATTGGCGGCTGTGCGTCCATGTCCGCCGGCAGCCCGGCCATGATGACCGGTGGCATGCTGGTCGGCCCCAATGGCATGACGCTGTATACCTTCGACCGCGACGCCGCCGGATCGGGCAAGTCGGTCTGCAACGGCCCCTGCGCTACCAACTGGCCGCCGCTGATGGCATCCGATTCCGACAAACCCATGGGCGACTACATGGTCATCACGCGCGATGACGGCAAGAAGCAATGGGCCATGAAAGGCAAGCCGCTGTATTACTGGGGCAAGGACGCCAAGGCCGGCGACATGACCGGTGACGGTGTGGCCAATAACTCCTGGCACATCGTCAAGTAAGGACCTGATGCATCCGGCCGCCTGAGCCTGACGTCGACCCGTGCCAGCATGCATCGCCAGCCCATCGTCGAGCACATCCCGAGCTTGCGCCGGTATGCACGCGCGCTGACCGGCGACGCATGGGCGGCCGACGACCTGGTGCAGGACACGCTGGAGCGCGCCTGCGGCAAATGGCGCTTGTGGGTGGCCGGCTCCAACCTGCGTGCCTGGCTTTTCACGCTGATGCACAACCTGTTTGCCAACCAGGTGCGCCGTTCGGCCAGTCTCGCGCGCGCCGGCCTAGAAGTCGATCTGGACGATGTCAGCGACGAACTTGCGGGCCCACAAACCGCGCCCGACTTGGCGCTGGACCTGCAGCGGTGCCTCATGCGCCTGCCCGAAGACCAGCGCGCCGTCTTGTTGCTGGTGACGCTGGAAGATATGTCGTATGCGGCGGTGGCGGCCGTCCTGCAAGTGCCCATCGGCACGGTGATGTCGCGCCTGTCGCGTGCGCGCAGCCGCCTGCGCGAGTTGATGGATGGCGCAAGTTTTAGCGAGCCTCGCTTGCCCGACACATTGCCGCGCGCCCCGGACGGCGCGCCGGTATTGCGACGCCTGAAATAGCCTGCCGGACCCACCATGGACTCGATTAAATCCAAGCCCGCCGACCCCGTCTCCGAAGAGGAGCTGCATGCCTTGGTGGATCGGCGTTTGTCCGATGTACAGCGGCAAGCGATCAAGGCACGCCTGGCGCATGACCCCGAATCCGCGGCGACCGGCCTGGCGTGGCTGCAACAACGCGATGCATTGAAAGCCTTGCACGCCCAGGTTTTAAGCGAACCGGTGCCCCCGACCTTGACCACTGCGGCCCGGCAAGCGACCGACGCGCGGCAGCAACTGGACCAGTGGTGGCGTTGGGGCGGCATGGCAGCGGGTGTACTGCTCGCATTTGGCCTGGGCTGGTTGGCGCACGATCAATATGGTCCGGGACTTGGCGCGCACCAGGCCAGCGCCCCCTCGGCTGGCAGCCCTGGCGGCGTGCGGGAATTTATCCGCCAGGCCGCGGTGGCTCACGCGGTTTACGCCCCCGAGGTTCGTCACCCGGTCGAGGTGGCTGCGGCCCAGCAGGACCATCTTGTGCAATGGCTGTCCAAACGCCTGGCCCACCCGCTCAAGGTGCCAAATTTATCGGCACAAGGTTATGAGCTGGTAGGAGGGCGCCTGTTGCCTGGCACCGAGGGGGCGCGCGCGCAATTCATGTTCCAGAACACAGGGGGTGAACGCATCACGCTTTACCTGGGTGCGATTAAAAACCTGGCTGGCGACAAGCCCGCGCCGGCGGGGGCGCCGGACCGGCGTGAAACCGCTTTCAGCTTTTCAGACGATGGCCCGGTGCCCGGTTTTTACTGGGTAGACCAGGGCTTTGGGTATGCGCTGGCTGGGAATCTGCCGCGTGAGAAGCTGATGGCGATTGCGCAGGCGGTGTATCGGCAGCTGTGAGGCGGCGCGCATCATTGGGCCATCGCGTCCTCTTCGGTTCGGCCGCTGGTCGGCGGATTCAAGCCCCCGTCGCAGTCACCCCGGTCAGCAGTTTCTTGAGGGCAGCATGATCTACCGGTTTGACCAGGTGGGCGTCGACGCCGGCTGCCAGCGACCGGCGTTTGTCCTTTTCCTGGCCCCACCCGGTCACGGCGATCACCACAATGTTCTTGCCCCACGCCTGCTGTCGGATGCGGCGGCACACTTCGTAGCCGTTCAACTTCGGCATCCCGATGTCCATCAGTATCGCGTCCGGCCTGAACGTCTCCGCCATGTCCAACGCCTCAAGACCATCGTGCGCCGTCAAAGTCTCGTTGCCCTCGAGCGTCAGCAACATCGCCAAGCTCTCCGCTGCATCCAGGTTGTCGTCCGCGACCAGAATGCGCAGGCGTGCGGTGGGGCGGACGGGGTTGGCCTCGTCGGCAGGCTTGTTCCCGACGAGCGACAAGGCCACCGGCAGGCGCACAACGAACTC
>JANYBQ010000656.1 GCA_025360705.1 Betaproteobacteria bacterium
GCATGCCGACAGCGAGGAGCTTTTTCTCGCGGCGGCGCACCCTGAAACAGGAGCAAAACACATGATTCACCTGATTGCGGTCATCACCGCCAAACCCGGCCAGCGCGATGCCGTTCTGGAGGCGTTTAAAGCCAATGTACCGGCGGTGCGGGCCGAACCGGGTTGCAATGAATACGGCGCGGCGGTGGACATGGCCAACGGGCCCGGGTTTCAGGTGTTATACGGCCCCGACGCCTTTGCAGTGATCGAGAAATGGGAAAACATGGACGCACTGAAGGCCCACGGCGTGGCGCCTCACATGGCGGCTTACGGAGCGCGAACCAAAGAACTCGTGGCCAGCCGCGCCATCCACATCCTGTCGCCGGCCTGAATCGGCAACAAGCGGCGCCCAGGCGCTGCAAGCAACATGGCCATTCAACACGACATCGTCCACACCACGATTTATCGCTACCGTGAGCCGGTGAGTTTCGGCGAACATCGGGTGATGTTCCGTCCGCGCGACAGCCACGACCAGCGGGTGGTCGCGACCGATCTGCAGGTCAGCCCGCGGTCCATCATCAGCATGATCCAGGACCCGCATTCGAACTCGATTGCGCTGGTGCAGCCACTGGAGAGCGCCACCGAACTCAAAATCGTCTGTTCGTTCACGATAGAACACGCGCACGACGATGCGCCTTTGACACCGTTGGCCAAATCAGCCGAGTTCTTGCCGTTTGCCTATTCGCCCGACGAGCGGCTGGATCTTGAGCATTACCTGCGTCCGCACCATGGCGACCCACAAGGCAAACTGATTGCGTGGACGCAGCAGTTTCTGGTTGGCGCGACGAAAACCGGCACCCGCGAACTGCTGGCGCATATGAACCGCCACATCGGCCAGACGCTGCGCTACATACCGCGGGAGGAGGAGGGCACGCAAACACCGCTTGAAACACTCGCGCTGGGCAGCGGCAGCTGCCGCGACTATGCCTTGCTGATGATGGAAGCGGTGCGCCGCCTCGGTATCGCGGCGCGTTTCGTGTCGGGTTATCTGTACGATGCTTCGCTGGATGCCGGTGGCGATGCAATGACCGGTGCCGGCTTCACGCACGCGTGGTTGCAGGCCTATCTGCCAGGCGCCGGATGGGTCACCTACGACCCGACCAATAATTTGATGGGCGGCAACCAGTTGATTCGGGTTGGCGTCGTGCGCGACCCCGCGTTTGCCGCTCCGGTGTCAGGCAGCTGGTTTGGCGAACTCGATGCCTATCTTGACATGTCGGCGACGGTGCAGGTACGCCGACGCGGTGTGGATTACCACCGGCCTGCGGTGAGCCGCTAGCACCAACCGGGTCCGGCCGCAAGCAACAGGAGAATACATATGGGACTTATCCAGCGCTTGTTCGGTGGCGCCAGACAACCCGGGCTTGCCGCGCCGCCCCATCCGGCGGAGCCGGCCGACAGCACCACCGTGGAGGTCGACTCGCCGGTCGCGACGCGGCGCGAGCTGGTGCGTATGTTGACACGCGACAGCTTGCGTTTTTCGGGTATTCCCGACGGCTGGATCGAGTTGCAGGTGCTGTTGGAACTGGGCCGCGGCGGACAGACTTTCATCCATCTGCGTCTGCTCGTAAAACACTGGGACGAAGGCTTGCTGCGCTACGCGGTAGCGTTCCAGCGCCGGCTGCGCGCCGAGATCGAACGCTTCGAACCCGGCGCACGCGAATGGTTGTTGACCATTACATGGCAGTACGAAGTGGACGACGAATGCCCGTTTCTCTTCATGCCGGACGCCGCCAGCTGGGCCGGCGCAAACCCGGCAAGTGGGTCCGTCGCCGGGAAGGCGCCAAGCGCGGAAAGCCGCGAGGAAGCCGAGATGCAATCCGATCTGGCACGCCTGTTCGCGGTGCGTGATGCAAACCTTGCCGAGCCAAGCGGGACCGCAAGCAGTTTGACGTCCCTGCCGGAACTTGGGCCCACCCCGGGACGCACTTCCGGCGCAGCGCACGGGAAACCAAGTCCGTGAGCATCGTCCGAGTTCAAGGGTTACGGCAGCGCGAGCAGACCCGTTTTTGCGGGTATCGTGCAGTTGGCCAATATCAGAGAGTAAGCGGAAAACTGGTGGAGCTATGAGAATGCACGGAAGAAGTTTCATCGGTAGCGCCAGGGTGGCAGCGGCCGGTCTTTAACCAACCGGAGAGAGTCGTGAAATACCAGTGTGCACATCGGTGGGCCTTCAAGTCGTGGGGTGGTGAACTGGAGCTGTCCGAAGACGCGCTGCCGTCCGTGATTGGGCATGAAGTCACCTTGCGGGTGACGCATTGCGGCATGTGCCATTCCGACTTGCACATACAGGCCGGCGGATTCGACATGGGCGGTGGCAGACTTTCGTCGCTCGAGCGTGCGGGCAGCAAATTGCCAGTCACGCTGGGGCACGAAATTGTCGGAGAAGTGGTCGAGATCGGACCGGAGGTGACCAGTGTGCGTCTCGGTGAGACGGTGATTGTTTACCCGTGGATCGGCTGTGGCGAATGCCCGACCTGTTTGCGCGGCGACGAGCATTTGTGCGTACGAGCGGCTCGCAACATGGGCCTGCAGGTGCCCGGCGGTTACGCCGATGTGGTGCGTGTTGCGCACGCGCGTTATCTGGTGCCGGTGGGTACGCTGGAACCGGCGCGCGCCGCGACCTTTGCGTGTGCCGGCATCACCGCGCTGTCGGCGATACGCAAACTACCTGCGGTGACCGCCGATGACTGGGTCGCGGTCATCGGTTGCGGAGGCGTCGGCATGACCGCGGTGGCACTGCTGTCGACGACCGCGCCGGCAAAAATCGTGGCGATAGATCCGGACCCCACCAAACGCGAGGCTGCTCTGCGCCATGGCGCCTGTGCCGCATACGACCCCAACCAGCCCGATGCGTTCAAAGTGATCGGCAAAGCCTGTTCCGGCAACATCGCCGGTGCAATCGACTTCGTCGGCGCCGAGTCGAGCTCGTCGCTGGCCGTAAGCCTGGTGCGCCGCGCGGGACAGGTGATCATCGTGGGCCTGTTTGGCGGGGAGTTCCGGATGGCCTTGCCGATGTTTGCGCTCAAATCGCTTTCCATCTCGGGCTCTTACGTGGGAAGCCTGCCGGACCTGCGCGAGCTGGTGGCGCTGGCCCAGCGCGTTACGCTGCCTGAAATACCGCTGGACCGGCGGCCGCTGAACTCGGTCAACCAGGCACTCGACGATTTGAGTCACGGACGCGTGGTGGGCCGGGTGATATTGCAGCCTTGAGGACGCATCCGCACCGAATTACAATAGACCCATACTTTAAAATATGGGTGCCCTTATGAAAACCACGATTGAAGTCTCGGAGGCGCTTTTCAATTCCGCGAAAGAGTTCGTGCAAGCAACTCACGGGAATTCCCCACCGTTGCC
>JANYBQ010000657.1 GCA_025360705.1 Betaproteobacteria bacterium
CGCCACGCGCGCGGACGAGAGCCTGGCCAAGCGGCTGGGCACCGCCCTGTTTTATGCGCTGGTCAACCGTGACTCCAGCGTGCAGATCCCGGTCGATGCGGGCGACTTCCGGCTGATGGACCGGCGCGTGGCCGACGCGCTGCGGGCCATGCCCGAGCGCAACCGCTTCATGAAGGGCCTGTACGCATGGGTCGGTTTTCGCACCGTGATCATCCCCTACACGCCGTGCGAGCGTCTTGCCGGGACCAGCACGTTTTCCCTGCGCAAGCTGGCGCGCCTGGCGTTTACGGGTGTCACGGCGTTCACCAATGCGCCGCTGCGTTTGTGGAGCGCCCTGGGCGCCGGTATCGCGGCGATTGCACTTGCATATGGCTGCTGGATCGTGATCGACCACTTTGTCTTTGGCGGGAACGTGCCGGGCTGGGCCACGCAGGTGGCGGGCACGATGTTCCTGAGCGGCGTACAGCTGCTGTCGATCGGCATTTTGGGTGAATACGTCGGCCGCATCTTCGACGAGGTGAAGCAACGGCCGGTGTACGTGGTGGGCATGGAGGCGGGGCAAGGCGCCATGGTGGCGCTTGCCCCCAGCGCGCAAGTCGGGCCGGTCGCGCAGGTCGCCTAGTGGCCATGCACCCGCGGGCACCACGCACGCTTTCCGTGTGCGCCGACGATTTCGGCCTGGCGCCCGGTATCTCGACGGGCATCGCCCGATTGGCAAGGGAAGGTGGTCTTGGCGCCATCTCGTGTATCACCAACTCAGCGTACTGGGAGTCGAGCGCGCCGCTGTTGAAAAATCTGCCCGCATCGGTGGACCTGGGACTCCACATCAATCTGACGGAAGGCCGACCTCTGAGTCCGCGACTGGCCAAAATCTGGCCGCGCCTGCCCGCACTGCCGGCGTTGATAGCGCGAGCCCACCTGCGGCTGCTACCGCTGGCCGAATTGGGCAGCGAAGTCGACGCCCAACTGGCCGCATTCCGCGCCGCTACCGGTGCCGCGCCTCAGTACATCGACGGGCACCAGCACGTGCACCATCTGCCGGGGTTGCGAAGCATCGTGTTGAAGATGATCGGGCAAATGCAACCCACACCGGCGGTGCGTAACACCAGCCGTGTGCCGGGACCTGGCTTCGGGGTGAAACGCTGGCTGATAGAACATACCGGCGCGCACGCGTTGTCACGTGAGCTGCGCAAACGCGCAATTCCGCACAACCCGGTATTGCTGGGCGCCTACGACTTCAAGGACCCGGACTACCGCGGTCGAATGCAGGGCTGGCTGGCCGCGTTGCCGCCTGAGGGCGGCCTGCTGTTCTGCCACCCCGGCGAGTCAGCCGCCGGCGACCCGCCCGACCCCATCGGCACAGCACGCAGACGTGAACTCGCCTACCTGGAAAGCGCCGCTTTCCTGAACGATCTTGCGGCTGCCAACGTAACGCTGGGGCGGGTGTGGTGGACCGCCGCGGCGCCATTGCTGCCTGGCTGACCGCTACCCGCCGATGGCCGGCGTGCCAATCAACGGAAGGTCCATCGCCGATTGATGCCGAAGGTAAGCAGCAGCATCGACAGCGTGGCCAGCATCTGCGCCAGCAGGTAATGCAGGCCGATTCGCACCGCAAGCGCCACCACCATCATGCCCAGCAACGCCCCGAGCAGCGCCGTGGCCTGGAAACGCGGCCAGGATGCGGTCAGCGCGCCGCGATGCGCAAACGTGAACCGCCGGTTGCCGTAATACGCGACCTGAGCACCTGCCACCGCGCCAAATCCGGAGGCCAGCCACGCCGGCCAGGCTGCAAGTTCGACACACAGCACCAGCAGCAGGTAATGCACCACCGTGGCGATGGCACCAACAGCACCGTAACGCATGAACTGTGGCAGTGCCTGGCGCATATGGTCAGCGGCAAATACGCGCTGGCGCACGCCACAACTCGGTATTGGTATCGGCGAATACACGCGTGATACCGGCAAGCCCGGCCACGCCTTGCGCCTGCTTTGCGTGGACCACGAACCAGACCATGCCGCTACCACACAACAAGTCGTCCAGCGCGTTCAACGGGCGCAGCACTTCGCGGCCCAGCGCCGGGGCGAAACGCGTGGCGTCGAAAAGCTCCTTGCGCCAGTTATCGCGCATCGGCAGCTCGGGATCGGCCCAGTCGCTGGCAATGATTACCGGAGCTTTCAAGCGGGCGTAGAACGGCAGGTCGTAAAAATATTCGTCGACCATTACCACCCTGTCGGCTGGCGCGATCCGGGCCGCCAACACCAACGCGGCCGCGCGGTTCGATTTGGGCGCCTGCCAGGCAATGACAGCCACCACGACCACGCACATCAGAGCTGCGGCAGCCATCACCCATTGCCACGTGCGGCTACGGCTGTGCGCGATTGCCAGCGTCAGCAACACGCACCACGGCGCCGCGGCGGGCAACACATATCCGGCGAGTTTGGAATTCGGGAGCGAGAAAAATCCCACTATCGCGATCACCCACCAGACATACAGGCCAATACGTGCATTACGCGTGGTCCAGGCGCGTTTTAGCGCCTGTGGCAACCACGCGCTCCACGGCAACATCACCGCCGGCAGCAACACGATAAAAAACCAGAATGGCTGCACGTTGTTGAAACTGGACTGGGCGAAGCGGCGGAAATGCTGCTCGACAAAAAAGTAGTCGAAGAACGCCGGGTAGGACATCTGTGTCACCACGAACCAGGGCGCCGCGACGGCGATGAAGGTCAGCAGGCCCAATGGGTGCAGCAGCTGGAAGACTTGGCGCCAGCGCCCCTGTACCAGCAGCCACGGGCCGATCACCAGCACCGGCAGCACAAAACCGATCAGGCCCTTGGCCAGCATGGCCAACGCGCAGGCGACACTGCCGGCCAACAGCCAGCCGAGGTGCACACGCGGCGGCTGCTCCACGGCAATCGCCAGTGCCAGGATGGCAGCCGTGATCAGGCCTGCCACCAGCATGTCGTGATTGGCGTATTGGGCCGCGATGTAAAAAAACGGACAGGTCGCGAGTACACCCAACGCAATGGCCGCGAAACGGGGTCCGTGCCAGCGGCGCAGGGCAAAGAACAGGCTTGCACCCATCATCCAGGCGCCGAGCATGGAGCCGCTCCGCGCGGCAAAGGCGTTCACGCCAAAAAGCTGCATGGCAGCCATGTCGAGCCAGTAGAACAACGGCGGTTTGTGGAAAAACGGCAGTCCGTTGAGCGTTGGCACCAACGCGTCGCCGAGCAGCATTTCGCGCGCCACGCTGGCGTAGCGGCCTTCGTCGGGTTGCAGCAGCGGACGCAGGCCCAGGGTCGCAAGCAACCACAGTGCCAGCAGCGCAAGCAACAAGGCCGGAGACTCGAGGCGCGTGGCCGCCGGGATGGAGCCGGCGGGCTGCGGAGCCGGCACTCTCATGGCGTGGCAATCACAATTGAAAAGCCACCCAGCGCACCAGACCTTCAACCATCTCGCGCGCAAGGCCGGGTGGACGCGGGCGGTATTGCGCCGCGCCGCGCCGCTGCACCTCGATCCATTGCGCGAAGCTTTGCACCACCGAGCGGTCGTAAAACGCCACCATCATTTCGTAGTTGAGAAACAGGCTGCGCTCATCCAGATTGGCCGATCCAACCAGGGCCAGGTCATCGTCAATCAGCACCGCCTTGGCATGCACCATGTTCAACGCAAGCCAGACCCGGGCACCGGCAGCGGAGAGTTCGCGCAGTGCCGAGTGGCGTGCGATGTCGGCCAGACGGTGGTTGGAGCGGTACGGTATCAGCAGGTCCACCGCAATGCCGCGCCGCGCCGCCAGCGTAAGCGCCATCAGCAGCGTCGCGTCGGGCACGAAATAAGGCGTGACGGCCTGGATACGCGACTGCGCGGTGAAGCACCCCGACACCAGCAATGTGTAGATGGTGTCATCGGCTTGATCCGGTCCGCTGGCCACCAGCCTCGCACCTATTTCAGTCCCCGCCAATGCCGGCGCCGCAAGCTGCGACTGTTTCGCCGGCAGGTCGCTCAATGCGAAAGCCCAGTCTTCGTCGAAGCGCTGCACGGCCTGCTGCACCAGCGCGCCGCGCAGGTCGAAACTCAGATCGATCCAGGCCTTTTTCCGACCCGAGGACGTCTGTATGTCCTCAAAGTATTCGGCGGCAAGATTACGTCCGCCACACCACATCCATTGGCCGTCCGCGACCAGCATTTTGCGGTGGTTGCGCAAATTCGTGCGGCCGCGCAAGGCCGAGCGCAAAGGAGAGACGAACAAGGTCACCTGAACACCGGCCGCCTTTAGCCGTTTGAGACCGGGACAACCACCCAGATAAAAACCGACACCATCGATCAACAGCCGGACCTGGACGCCTTCGCGCGCACGTTGCATCAGCGCGTTGCCGATCTCGTCGCCCAGCGCGTCACGCCCCAGCAAAAATGTGCACAGGTCGAGCGAATGCCGGGCGCCCGCGATCATGTCGCGGATACATTGCAGCGCCTGCCCGCCATCCTGGTGAATCGCAAGCCGCTCGAACGGTACGGCGTTCGGCAGGCCCATTGCGCTCGCCAGTTGCCCGGTCTTGTAAGCCGGCGGAGTGCCATCCGCGACGGGAACGATGCCAGGGCGCGCGTTCGGGCCGCGCCGGTAGGCCACCACCTTGCGCCGCCCAAACATCAGATACAGCGGCAAAGCCACGTAGGGCAGCAACAACAGCGAGATAACCCAGGCAATCGCCGCCGACGGATGGCGGCGCTGGCGCACGGTATGCGACGCCGTGGCGTATATGGCCAATCCAAGCATGACCAGCAGGCCATGCAGGGTTATGCCTTCCAGGGCCAGGGTGAGGTTCAACACGCCGGGCTTGACGCGTGAGCACGCACGCTACGGGGATGCAGGATCATGCCGCTATTGGACACTGATTCGCGTCTCGAAAAGAAAACAAGCAGCTGTGCAGTGTTGCATGCTTGAAGGTACAAATAAAACCGATGGATTCTTGCTCAGGGCTAGGCGCAAACCACAGCAATAGTTCCACTATTGCGAGGATTTGCAACAACGCCATGGGCAAGAAGGCGCGGTTTTATGTGCCTGGTAGCGTGCAACACTGCACTAACGTACCGACTCGCGCGCCGCAGCGATTCCCGCGATACGCCCCCCCACAAAACATTCCGCGATATTGCCACCCGACATGTAGAG
>JANYBQ010000220.1 GCA_025360705.1 Betaproteobacteria bacterium
CGCGTACCGATTGACCAGTTGTGTTTCCATCATCTTGCCTCGTCAGCCATGACGTGGCATGGTATTACTTGTTTGGTTCCGGCTCGTCCGGCTTAGGGTTGATCGCGATGATCTCCAGGTAGGCCAGCGGGTTGGCCGGCGTGGCGATCTTGAACAACCGGTTGTGGGTGCCATACAGCAGGTGTTCACCGCCCGGCCCCGGCACGATACCCAGCGTGGTCTCGCACCACTGCACCCCTTGCTCCAGCGTTTGTGCGGCGACTACCAGGTGATCGATTTGTGTTTGCATCGGGTGACCATACCATCGACACACCGAGCCCTCCGAACCCATTTCCAAGCAGTGGCCCTCTGCTTGAATGCGCGGTCGGTGGCACCCCCGCCCGATTACCGTTGGGGCGCGTCAACCTGCAAATCGGGATGCGCCGCCGCAATCTCGGGTAGCGCCATCAGCGCCGCACCCACCGCGGCCACGCGCGGGAACGCGTCCAGCGCAACCTTAAAACGCGCCGCACCGATCAGGTGGCTGGCCAGGGCCAGGTCGGCGATGCTCAGGGCCTCGCCGTGGCAGCGGGTGGCGCCATCGGGCAGTAGCGCTTCGTAGGCGGCCAGGCCTTCGCGGAACCAGTGCGCGGCCCAGTCGACGGTGGCGGCCTCGCTGGCACCGAAGCGCTTGGCCAATTGCGCACGCACCCGTGGCACCACCAGCGGGTGCGTGTCTGCCGCCGTGAGCAGAAACATCGCGCGCACCCTCGCCCGGCCGGCCGCATCGGCCGGCAGCAGCGCTGGGGTGGGATAGGTCTCGTCCAGCCACTCGATGATGGCCAGGCTCTGGGTCAGCGGCTGTGCTGTGCCCCCTTCCAGCGCCGGCACCGCTCCGGCCGGATTGACCGCGCGAAAACCGGGCGCATCTTGATCGCCCTGGGTGAGGTCGTGGGTTCGTTCTTCAAACGCCACGCCTTTGACGCGCAGCGCGATACGCACGCGGTAAGTGGCGAGAGACAACCAGAAGCTGTGGAGAATGAGCATGAAGGCAGTGTAGGGCGCGGCGGACGGCGCGCGCATTTTCGGTGGTGATGCACATAGGAGAAACCGGTTGAAGAGAACCTGTAGGGTCAGATACCAAGCGCCATGCGGCGCCGTGTCTTGAAGAACGAAAATATGCGAATTGGGAAGCAGCACACATGACCACCAAGACCTTCACCAGCGGTCGCATCCGCCAAGCCGATTTCGACCCTGCCACGCGCCAGTTGGACCTGCACTGGGCCGACAAAACAGTGCTGGCCTACAAACAGGTTCCCGAAGAAGTGTTCCGGCGGCTGTGCGCCGCGCCCAACCCGGCGGCGTACTGGGAGGACCGCATCGCGGAGGAGTACCCGAAGGGCGTGCCCAAGACCGCGGGCGCCGCATCCGACGCAGCGAAGAAGTTCGGCGACTTGTTTGGGGGCGGGGATTGAGCCGGGCCAAAGCGGCCTGAACGCAGCGCGGCCAGGTTTGGCAAACGGATTCTCGTGACCGTGTCACGAAAATTGAACGACGACCATGACCGCGAAATCAGACGTGACGCCCGGCAAAAACTCTCAACAGCGTTGAGAGAAATGCAGTTGCAATGCGACAGTTTTTTGAGACGCAAAAAGGCGATGAGAAAGTGACATCACCGATGACACAATTGCCATGACCATCGCCTTAATCGTGCAAATCAAACGATTCGGCCAGAATATGCGCCTCACGCGGAGATGACCATGCAAACCTTGACCGCTCATCAAGCCAGCGCCCACTTCGGTGCCTTTATCGACATGGCGCAGAAGGAACCCGTGCGCGTCATGCGGCACGCCCGTGTGGTCGGGGTAATGGTGTCTGCCAGCGACTACGAAGCCATGCGCGCCTTTTACGTCGACCGACTCGTCCGTACCTTGGATCGGACTGCCGCGCAGGCTGCCGATGCCGGCATCACGCCGGAGCAACTGGAAATACTGCTGGTCGATGAAAGCTGAGCATTTTGTGATCGATACCAATGCGCCGGGCCTTTCCCGATGAGGCAATAGTTGTTACGCTGTCACAACTATTGATCTGTGCCCATTTCATGCGCTGCTGCTGATCGCGACGTTTTGTCCCCAGCTCAGTTGTGCAACGAACCGTTGCACAAGCTCGAAGTGCGGCATACGGCTGCGTTAAGTTTTGAGGTTGGCAAGTGACGTGAAGAAGACGATAAAACAACCCCCGCTGGCCGGTCACCCGGCTCGCGTCAAGCTGATTCTTGCGGCCGTGTCGCAAGAATCGACGCCGGTATCTATCGAAGCGGCTTTCGGCGAAATGGTCAGCCTGATCCGCGCCGCACGCCATCGAGCCGACCAGATGGTCAACACCGGAATGATCGATCTGTACTGGAGCATTGGTCAGTACCTGCACCACAAAATCTAGGCTGACGGCTGGGCCAAAGGCACGGTGGTGCAACTGGCTGTGTACATCGCGCTGCGCGAGCCGGGCAAGCGCGGTTTCTCGTCGCAAAACCTCTGGCGCATGCGACAGTTCTTCGAAGCCGCTCCGGCTGTCGCAAAACTCTCACCAGCGGGGAGAGAAATTCATGATGACCTGGCCGCCGGCTATTTCAAGGATGCCTGCGCACTGTGGCGTCAATCTTGGTGGATGACCAACTCCTTCTTGATTGCCAGCTCGGTGCTACAGTAAGCTAGAAAACGTCAGCAAACACTCACCAATGGATCTAACCTTCAAGAACGCCCCCCTCAATGAGGTCGCCCTTGGATATACGTTCCTTGCGCGTCCGGATTTGTTGATTCCCCATATTGGCAAATTTTGGAATGAGATTGACGATCAGTATCCCAAGTGTCAACATGCCCCTCCCATTTTTGACAGTCCAGACCAAGCGGCTTTTTCGGAGCTGCCCTTGCCTCGCGTTTGGTTCATAAGCGACGATGACACGCGTTTGGTGCAAATACAACAGGATCGGCTGACCTTTAATTGGCGGGACCGGGGTACTGGCCAACCATACATTCGCTTCCCTGCCATACAGGAGGAGTTCTCACGTATTGACGACCTTTTCCGCAAATTCGTCTTAAAGGAAACTGGCTTACCCATTTCGCCTTCAGCGTACAACTTGACGTATGTCAATATCATCAAGCGCGGCGATGGCTGGACGTCGTACGAGGACATTCATCGGGTGCTGCCAGATATGCAGTGGCGAGGTGGTGGGCGATTCTTGTCTCTCCCGAGCCATATGGAGTGGAAAGCGGTATTCCCTCTGCCTGATGAAATGGGAACTCTGACTGCAAGCGTCCAGCCTGCGAAATTGATCAAAGACATGTCGCCAATTTTGAAATTCGACCTCACTGCCAAGAGCGAATCTCTGGGTGGAAAAGAGGTTTTGTTAAACAAATGGATCCAGATCGCGCATATGTCTGTAGTACAAGGCTTTAGAGACCTGACGGGTGACGAGATGCATGAAAAATTTTGGCTTCTAGACCGCGAGGATGACTGATGTCGGCAACAACGTTGGATACTGAAATCTCGATGGACTCCGATAGCTCGACAGCCAGAGAGATTAGTCGGAGCGAGGCAGCGCGACTCCGCATGAGCGCACCGTCGGTGAAGTCAGACAGCATGCTGTGGAGCTTCGACGAACTGGCAGAGCGGTCGCGCTTTGATCGCATACGGTCGCGATTGATTCGACTGGAAGCAGCAGTGTTTGAAGAGTTTGGCAGTCGTTTGAATCACAAGTCTCGTGAATGCTTGCTGTGCTTGTTTGTCGCGTGCCCCACTGTGCGGGCGCCTTCGATCAGCAGTCAGCCAGACGGGGTGCTCTTGGCTACTTGGCGAAGTCCTGGTGGAGAAGAACTCGTAGTGAAATGCGTATCGCGCACCATCGTTCACTTCGCCATCGTCTCACGGTCATTGGCTAATCCTCAGTTATTGGACCGGCAATGGGGCACTTCCCATAGCCCATCTCTGTTTCTGAAGGTGACTCCCCTTGCAAGGCGGATAGCTGAATAGTCATGCCTTTGCCGTCCGGCTCACACTGTGTACGGCTATGCTCCAAATCCACGTTGGGGGATGACGACGAAGTCACGGTAGCTTGTTTTCAGCCTCATCAGGGAACTGATCAGCGACCGGCGGACAACTATCTATCGGTTCATTGGCTCGAATATCTATGCACCGGGACCGTTCCTATTAGCCTTGCGTCCCTACGAGCTTTTCTATTGACGTCCACGATTCCGGGTGAGCGTCGGCCTAGCTCGCAAGGAAAGCTCGCGGTGATCAATTGTGAGCAAGCCACTAGCTCTGCTATGAGGGAGATCCAACTGGTCATTGACTTCAAACACGAGCCGCGTTTGCAGCCAGCGGCGCAAGGTTATGAAGTGGTGGCCGATGGAGCTATTCAGATGGGATTGGCGCGAGTGCAAGCGGCAA
>JANYBQ010000685.1 GCA_025360705.1 Betaproteobacteria bacterium
GTTGTCGTTTCTCGATCTGATCCAGGAAGGATCGCTCGGCCTGATCAGGGCCGTCGAGAAGTTTGACTACCGCAAGGGGTACAAGTTCTCCACCTACGCCACCTGGTGGATCCGGCAGGCCATCACCCGCTCGATTGCCGACCAGGCACGCACGATCCGCATCCCGGTGCACATGATCGAGACCATCAACAAGATGAACCGCATCTCGCGCCAGCATCTGCAGGAGTTCGGCTTCGAGCCCGACGCCAGCGTGCTGGCCGCGCGCATGGAGATACCGGAAGACAAGATCCGCAAGATCATGAAGATCGCCAAAGAGCCGATCTCGATGGAAACACCGATCGGCGACGACGACGACTCGCATCTGGGCGACTTCATCGAGGACAGCGCCAACACGGCGCCGATGGAAGCCGCCATGCAGGCCGGCCTGCGCGACGTGGTGAAGGACATCCTGGACAGCCTGACGCCGCGCGAAGCCAAGGTGCTGCGTATGCGTTTCGGCATCGAGATGACGAGCGACCACACGCTGGAAGAAGTCGGCAAGCAGTTCGACGTGACGCGTGAACGCATCCGCCAGATCGAGGCCAAGGCGCTGCGCAAGCTCAAGCACCCGAGCCGCTCGGACAAGCTGCGCAGTTTCACCGACAGCCTGTAGAACCCGGGCGCACGAAAAAAATCCCGCAATCGCGGGCTTTTTGTTTTCAGGGCTGCAGGTACAAGGCGCCCAGCCGCTCGTGCTCCCTGGGGCCCACGCCCAGCGCCTTCTCCAGATAAGCCTGCACGCCGCCGTAGTCGTTGTCGACCGCGTGCAGCGCAGCGTCGAGGAATTCTTCCTGCACCCGCCAAAGCACCTGCAGCACTTCCATCGGCAGTTGGCTTGAAGCGCTGTTGGGCATGCGGTAGAACTCGTTGGTCAGCAAATAGTCCTGCATCACCACGTTGCGCGGAACGCCCAGGGCCAGCAGGATCAGCGCCGCCGCAAAACCGGTGCGGTCCTTGCCGGCGGTGCAAAGGAAAACCAGCGGCGCATCGCTCTCCAGCAGCAGGCGGAAAAACTCTGCATAGGCGACGGCGTTGTCATGCACGAACGCGCGGTAGGTGTGTTGCATCATCCGCACGGTGTCTTTTGCGGTAAGTTGCCGCCCCGCGTCGATCATGTCGTTCATACCCTGCACCACGGTGGGCTCGATAGGCAGGAAGTACACCGCCAGGCCCGGCATGGCACACAGCAACGGCGCACGTTCGGCCTCTCCCCGAAAGTCGCACACCCGCGCCAGTCCGTGACGCGACAACTCCACGATGTCGTCCTGGGTCAGCGCGGCCAGATGGTCGGAACGAAACAGGCGGCGCCAGCGCACCATGCGACCGCTATCGGCCGCGTACCCTCCGAGGTCGCGGAAATTGGAGGCGCCGGACAACTGGAGGGAACGCGTCGGAGTTTGCATAGCTTTGGAGGATCGATACTTCTTGAATTTTACCGATTGCCTGATCGAGTACGTGAGCTGGCGTACTTGCCGACAGGCCAGGCGGGTAGACAATTCAAAAATGAAATCAGCCAGGCTGTGGGACA
Source organism: Betaproteobacteria bacterium (assembly GCA_025360705.1). Taxonomy (GTDB): domain Bacteria; phylum Pseudomonadota; class Gammaproteobacteria; order Burkholderiales; family Burkholderiaceae_C; genus CAISIP01. The sequence goes on from JANYBQ010000685.1 coordinate 1,568, forward strand.
TTTTTTGCAAGGTGATTGACAACTATGGCGATATCGGAACTTGCTGGCGGTTGGCGGCCGACCTGGCCTCGCGCGGTCAAAATGTGCGGCTTTGGATCGATGATTCCAGTGCCCTTGCGTGGATGGCACCGGGCGCGCTGCAGGGCCGCTGGCCACGGCTTGAAGTGTTGGATTGGGAGAATGTATGGGACAGCGCCGCGACAGCGCGGTTGGCGCCGGCCGATGTATGGATCGAAAGTTTTGGTTGTGAGCTTCCGGTTGAACTGCTGGAGCACAGATTCGACACCACGCGATCGAACCGGCCAGATCCGGGCGCTGACCCGATCTGGATCAACCTTGAATACCTGTCGGCGGAGGGGTTTGTCGAGCGCACCCACTGCCTGCCGTCGCCGGTGATGTACGGCCCGGCATCGGGTCATACGAAGTTTTTCTTTAATCCCGGCTTCTCAATTCACACCGGCGGCCTGTTGCGCGAGTCCGGCCTCGCGAAGCGTCTGGCTACTTTCGACCGGACAAGCTGGCTTGAAAGTCACGCTATCGGCTGGCAGGGCGAGCGGCTGATTTCGCTGTTTTGTTATGAGCCGGCCGCGCTGGAAGGCCTGCTGGAGCGGTTGCAGCGAGACACGACGTCGACGCAATTGCTCGTCACGAATGGTCGCGCGGCCGCGGCGGTGCGACGCGTGCTCGGCAACCCGCCTGCAGATTTGAAATCGCATTCCATGGGCCCATCAGGGTCACTGTCCGTGACTTTTCTGGCACCGCTTTCGCAAGCCGATTTCGACCATCTGTTGTGGTCCTGCAATTTGAATTTTGTCCGTGGCGAAGACTCCCTGGTGCGCGCGATATGGGCGGAAAAACCTTTTGTATGGCAAATCTATCCGCAACACGACAACGCGCACCACACCAAGCTGGCGGCTTTTCTGCAGGTCATGGATGCGCCGCAGTCCCTGCGACAGTTTCACCAGACCTGGAACGGCATCGACTCGCAAGTTTTGCAGCAACCCGACCTGACCGAGTGGACCGATGCAGCGTTGAAAGCCGGAGCCCGGTTGCTTCACCAAAGCGACTTGACCACCCGATTGCTCAAGTTTGTCGAGCAGCTGGGTCAGGCCAATTAAGCGTGCGGAAAAACGTTAAAATCCAAAGCTTTGCGAAAATTGCCGGCGATCGTCCCGGTTGATGGAAATACCTTATGAAAATCGCTCAAGAAATTCGTGCCGGCAATGTCATCATGCATGGCAAAGACCCGATGGTCGTGCTCAAGACCGAATACAGCCGCGGTGGCCGCAACTCCGCCACCGTGCGCATGAAACTCAAAAGCCTGCTCAACAACTTCGGCACCGAAGTCGTGTTCAAGGCCGACGACAAGATGGACCAGGTCATCCTCGACAAGAAGGACTGCACCTACTCCTATTTTGCCGACCCGATGTACGTGTGTATGGACGAAGAATTCAACCAGTACGAAGTCGAATCCGAAAACATGGGCGATACGCTGAATTACCTTGAAGACGGCATGGCGCTGGAAGTGGTGTTTTACGATGGCAAAGCCATCTCGGTGGAGCTGCCCACCAGCGTAGAGCGCGAGATCACTTGGACCGAACCCGCCGTCAAGGGCGACACGTCCGGCAAGGTTCTGAAGCCAGCCAGGATCGCAACCGGTTTCGAGATCGGCGTGCCGATATTCGTCGCGCAAGGCGACAAGGTTGAAATCGACACGCGCACCGGCGAATACCGCAAGCGCGTCTAGGCCTCAGCCGATTGGAAAAAGGCTCCGCGAGGAGCCTTTTGTCCTTTTGTATTTGCCGGCTGACTCGCGCTATCGGTGCCGGCGTCCCGCTACCCTTTTCCTCGACAATGGCATCCATGGAAAAAACCCACCACCTGACGGAACGGCGCCTAGCCGATGCCTGGGCCGAATTGCAGAACTACGCGGACCAGGGCAACCCGCTCGAAGCCGATGCCTACCGGCTGGCATTCGCCGACCCCGAGTTCCTGCTGCGGCGCGAAACCCGCGGCATACGCTTCCAGCTGGAGTTGCTAAAGCCCGATCTGGACCAGGCCCGGCAAGGCGTAGAACATACCGTAGTGGTATTCGGAAGCGCGCGTTTCCCCGCGCCCGAGCAGGCCCAGGAAGTATTGCGCAACGCGCGCAAAAGCGGCGATCCCGAGGCTTTGCAGGCGGCGGAGCGCCAGACGCGTAATGCCGGCTACTACGACCAGGCGCGGCTGTTCGCCCAGCTGGTTGCCAAGTTCAGTGCCGATCAACCAGCCGCCGAACGGCTTTTCATTGCCACCGGCGGCGGCCCCGGCATCATGGAAGCCGCCAACCGCGGTGCACATGAAATGGGTGCGCCCACCGTAGGCCTGAACATTGCGCTGCCGCATGAGCAACGGGCCAACCCCTACGTCACGCCCTCGCTGAGCTTCAAATTCCATTACTTCGCGTTGCGCAAAATGCACTTCATGATGCGCGCCAAGGCTTTGGTGGCGTTCCCCGGTGGCTTCGGAACACTTGACGAGTTGTTCGAGGTAATTACGCTGGTGCAGACCGGCAAAGCCAAACCCGTACCTATCGTGTTGTTCGGCTCGGACTATTGGAAACGCCTGTTCAACTTCGATGTGTTGCTGGAAGAAGGCGCCATTTCGCCCCAGGACCTGAAATTGTTCACCTATGTCGATGAACCGCAGGCCGCGTGGGATTTCATCCGGACTTTTTACCGCCTTTGATTACGCCTCAGTGACCGGATTCTGGCTCGGCCCTGAGTTGCCAGGCCACGCGTGTGGTTGCGCCCACCACCGAACCGACAACCCAGAACACCACGGAGACGCCCACCACTGCGCCCACCGTACCGAACAAAATCGGCATCAATACGCTGGACGCATTGATGGCCATCAGTCGCAGGCCCAGTGCCTCACCGTGGCGAGCCTCGGGTGTGATCTGATGCAGGGTGCTCATGATCATCGGCTGCACCGATCCCAGCGCAAGGCCCAGTACTACCGAGCAGGCGCCCATCGCCAACGGCGCCACCATGAACGGATAAACCGCGAAGGCCATCGCCGTCACTACCATGGCCGCAGCCACCACGACATGTTCGCGCAGGCGCGAAGCAAACATCGGCATGAGGACCCGCACCAGCGCCGCGGCGATCGCAAACGCGCCCAGGATGGTGCCGATGACCGAGGCACTGAAACCGCGTTCATGCCCGATCACCGGAACGACGAAGGTGTGCACGTCCCAGCACGAAGACATACACCAGTTGACGATCATCAGCCGGCGCATCATCGGATCGCGCAACAAGTCCCAGGCCCGCGTGGGCATGGCCCCCTGCACTTGCTCGACTGGCGCCAGTTCCGCCACTGGCCGAATCCAGTACCAGCTGAGCAGCGGCAGCAGCGCCATAAACAGGAACGCGGCCCGGAATCCGGTGGTGTCGCCGGCATTGTTGCCCGCGTAGTCGATCAGCAAGCCAGCCGAAAAAGGTCCGAAGAAGTTGGATATCGCCGGTCCGGTCGCCAGCCAGCTGAACACGCGTTTTAGTTCTGTAGCTCCTTGCGCGGCGCGGCCCACATGCCGCTGCAAGGCAATCGACGCTGCACCGGTAGCCCCGCCGGTCAACAATGCCGACAGACACAAAACCGGAAACACCGGGAAGACCACTGCGGATCCGGCTCCAACGCACGATACGACAACCGCCAGCCCGACCGGAAGCCGCAGTCCACGCCGGTCCGAAAAACGGCCAGCGGGCAAAGCCAGAAAAACCTGGGCCAGCGAAAACAGCGCAAGCAACGCCCCCACAGCGATGGCGCTATGACCTTCGCGCAGAGCCAGCAAGGGTGCCGCCAGACGCATGCCCGCCATGCATGCGTGCACGCAAATCTGCGATGCAATCAACCGTGCCAGGACCCTAGACTTCATCCGGCTCCTTGTCGAAGTCGCGGTCCGCTGGAATCAGCGCCCGCGATTGCGTGTCGGGCAATGCTTCTACCTTCTTCAGCGCACGACCCATGGCGCGGCTGCGGATTTGAGCCGTATCGAGTGTCTTTAGCACGTTCTCGGTCTGACTCTTCACCCTGGACAAGACATCGCCAAATTTGCCGAACTCGGTCTTGACCGCCCCCAGAACTTGCCATACCTCGCTGGCGCGTTTTTCCAGTGCCAGGGTGCGGAAACCCATCTGCAGCGAACTCAGTATTGCCAACAAGGTAGTGGGGCCGGCAAGCGTCACACGATGCTCGCGCTGCAAACCTTCCATCAGGCCTGGCCGGCGCAACACCTCGGCGTACAGACCTTCGGTCGGCAAAAAAAGAATCGCGAAATCGGTGGTGAAAGGCGGCTCCAGATACTTGTCGGACATCGACCGGGCCTCAAGACGGATGCGTGCCTCGAGCGCCTTGCCCGCCAGTTCCGCGCCAAGCACGTCCGCCCTGCCCTGCGCGTCCAGCAAGCGCTCGTAGTCTTCATTCGGAAACTTGGCATCTATCGGAAGCCACAAAGGCTCACCGCTGTCGGACCGGCCCGGCAGCTTGATCGCGAAATCCACTACATTTTTGCTGCCGGGCCGGGTGGCAATTTGCATCGCGTACTGATCGGGCACAAACACCTGTTCGAGCAATGCCTCGAGTTGCGCCTCGCCGAACATGCCACGGGTCTTGACGTTGGTCAGCAGATGTTTCAGGTCGCCCACGCCCTGTGCCAGCGTCTGCATCTCGCCCAGACCCTTGTGCACCTGCTCCAGACGGTCGGCCACTTGTTTGAAGCTCTCGCCCAGGCGCGCCTGCAAGGTGGCTTGCAGCTTCTCGTCGACCGTGGCGCGCATCTCGTCGAGCTTGCTCGAATTACTGCTCTGCAATTGCGCCAGCTGCGCTTCCAGCGTCTGGCGCACTTCCCCCATGCGCCGCGCGTTCGACTCACTGAGGTTTTGCAATTGCGTGTTGAGCGAGTCCGACAAGGTCTGCTTGAGCAACGCAAGCTGCTGCCCGAAGGCATCGATCTGCGCGATCTGCGTGCGGGTAGCCTCGGCCCCCTGCGCAAGCAGGGTTTGCTGGAACACCGCAAACGTCTGCGTCAGTTCCTGGCGCGCGCTGCGTGACGACTCACCGATCTCGTGGCCCAGTTCACGCTCCAGTCGCTCAAGCCGCGCCGTACTGGCCTGCACCGCGGCCACCACCTCGGCACGGCCCAGCTCGGTCGCCTGTGCCAGACGCGCGTCGGCTTTGCGTAACAGCAGCAACGCCAATACGATGGCATCGAACACGCCAAGCGCCAGCAAACACCACACAAGTACTGAACTCAATCCGGCTTGTTCCATACCCCCGCCTAGCGCGGACCTAATACGGAAGGGTTCAGGGCGGTCAGTGGCTTGCCTTTTACAAGGAACCCGATCAGGTTGTCGGCGGCCAGGTTTGCCATGGCCAGGCGCGTCGGTATGGTGGCACTGGCGATATGCGGTGTAAGCACCACGTTGGATAACTTCAGAAGGCCCGGCAACACCTGTGGCTCGCCTTCAAACACGTCCAGTCCGGCTGCGGCAATCCGTCTCTCGGACAAAGCCAAGGCCAACGCGGTGTCATCCACGATACCGCCGCGTGCAATGTTGATCAGCGTCGCCGTGGGCTTCATGAGCGCCAGTTCGGCTGCACCAATTGTGTGGCGCGAGGCGTCCGAATAAGGAATCACCAACACCACATGGTCGGCTGCACCAAGCAATTCCTGCTTGCTCACATAAGTGGCTTTGCAGCTGGCTTCGGTCGCGGCATCGAGCCTGGAGCGGTTGTGGTAAAGCACCCGCATGCCAAAGCCGAAGGCGCCGCGCCGCGCAATGCCTTGTCCGATACGGCCCATGCCGATGATCCCCAACGTGGAACCGTGGATGTCGGATCCTACAAACAGGTCATAGCTCCAGCGCGTCCACATACCGGCACGCAAAAAATGCTCGCTCTCCGTTACCCGGCGCGCCGTCGCCATTAAAAGCGCAAAGCCGAAATCGGCCGTGGTTTCGGTCAACACGTCAGGCGCGTTGGTGGCCAACACGCCGGCTGCCGTCATCGCATCGATATCGAAATTGTTGTAGCCCACCGCCATGGTCGAGCAGATTTTCAGATCCGGACAGGCCGCCAGCAACGACGCGTCGACGCGCTCGCCGCCGGTGCTGAAAAGTCCGGACTTGCCTTGAAGATTTTCTACCAGACGCTCGGAACTCCATGTCTCGTCGGCCTGATTGGACAACACACAAAAATGCTGTTTTAGACGTTCGATCACCTCAGGGAACATGGCGCGCGCTACCGTGATTGCTGGTTTGCTCATTGCGGGTGTGAAAAAGAGAAACGTGATCCGAAAGCGCAGGCGGCAATGGCTCGCGCCGGGCGTTCAGGCTACTTGCGGAATTTCGAATACCTGACGCAGGTACGCCAGGTAACGCTCATCGTCGCACATGTTTTTGGACGGCGTGTCCGACAGCTTGGCCACCGGCTGGCCATTACAACGCACCATCTTGATCACGATCTGCAAAGGTTCATATCCAAGATCATTGGTCAGATTGGTGCCGATGCCGAACGCGAGCTGGCAACGTCCGCGAAACTGCTGGTACAACTCGATCGTGCGCGGCACTGTAAGGCCATCGCTGAAGATGAGTATCTTGGTGCGCGGGTCCACCCGGTTGCTGGCGTAATGCGCAAGCATGCGTTCGCCCCAGTTGAACGGGTCACCGCTGTCATGCCTGGCGCCGTCGAACAGCTTGCAAAAGTACATGTCGAAGTCGCGTAAAAAAGCATCCATGCCGTATACGTCGCTGAGCGCAATGCCGAGGTCGCCGCGGTACTCGCGAGCCCAGGATTCGAACCCGTAAATCTGGCTGTCGCGCAACCTCGGTCCCAGCGCCTGGCAGGCTTGCAGGTACTCATGCGCCATGGTGCCCAAGGGGGTCAGGCCAAGTTTCATGGCGAACAGGACATTGCTGGTCCCCGCCAGCTGCCCCGGTGCGCCGGGCTCGTGACCGGGACTCTGGGCCGTGCCCAGGCGCGACGCCAACACACGTAACACCTCTTCGTGCCACACCTTGCTGAATCGGCGGCGTGTTCCGTAGTCGGCGATCTTCAGGTCGCCGAGATTTTCCGCGCGGAGCTGACCGATTTTTATGTCCAGGCGCCTGCGCCCCTGCCCCAGGTCGGGCGACTTGCAGGTGTTGCGGAAGTAGACCTCGTTGACGATGGCAAGCACCGGAATCTCAAACAGAATCGTGTGCAACCAGGGGCCCTGGATCGTGATGTCGATCTCGCCAGTGGGCAGCGTGCTGACCGCAATGTACTTTTCGTTCAACCGGAAAAGGCCGAGAAAGTCCAAAAAGTCGCTTTTGATGAAACGCATGGCGCGCAAATACGCGAGTTCTTCATCGTGAAACCGCAAGCTGCACAGTGAGCGGATCTCATCGCGAATCTCGTTTACAAAAGGGGCTAGATCGAAATTGGCAGCTCCCGGTGCCGGCTTGTTGTGAGCATTACGGCACTTGAACTTGTATTCCACCTGTGCGCCGGGGAACTGGTGCAGTACCACCTGCATCATGGTGAACTTGTAGAGATCGGTATCGAGAAGGCTAGTGATTATCATCGTCTGAAGCTTGAGTGGAACGCACTTCCCGGCAGGTTGGCAGTGTACGGCCTCAATCCATCCATCGGGTGAATTCAGCCACCGGCAAACGCGGCGTGTGAAACGAATTTACGGTAGCTTTTTCGTCCGCGTAACCGAGTGCCATGCCGCACACAAGTAGTTCATCGATGTCGGCACCAATATGCGGAAGGATGATCTTCGCGAAATCGTTCCAGGCTGCCTGGGGGCAGGTATGCAGCCCGTGGATACGGGCCTCGACCATGACGTTTTGCAGGAACCTGCCGTAGTGCGGAAGGTTGTTGTAGCCCAGCGACCGGTGCATGGTGAAAATCAGACCCACGGGCGCGTCGAAGAACAGATAGTTCCGATGGTGCTGGGCATGCATTTTGTCTTTGTCGGCCTTGCCAATGCCGAGCAGGCCGTACAGACCCCAGCCGTTCTCCCTCCGGCGTTCGATATACGGACTGACCCATTTAGCAGGGTAGTAGTCATATTCTTCGCGGTAATGCGCCAGCAAGCTTGGGTCGGCCCGCGCTGCGTCGTGCGCTTCGCATACTTTTTTGCACAGGGATGCACACCTCTCTCCCTGCAAGACATGGGCCGCCCATGGCCATGTCGCGCCGCCGTCCGCCAGCTGCGCGGCATCTTGTAACAACGCCTCTATCGTGGCGCGGGAAACCGCTTTCGATGTAAAGGCTCGGGTCGACATGCGGGATGCGATCGCGCTGTCAACGATAGATGCTGTCATGAGTCCAAACTCCAGATTTTTGCAGTGTCTAGGATACCGCCTCTAAAATGGTGCGTTGCAACAAAAACTTCTTGTATTGACTGGGAGATGACCTCATAATTCATGCATGCTGCACTGCAACATGAACCGTGAAGGTTGATGGGCATCTGGAGTACCGGTAACCTTTTTATATTTATTGGAGAATTTCATATGTTGACCGTAGAACAAGTCATGGCATCCCAAAAGGCCAATATCGAAACTTTAGTTGGCTTGACCAGCAAAGCTTTCGAAGGCGTTGAAAAGATGGTTGAGCTCAACCTGACCGCCTCGAAGGCTGCGTTGGCAGAAATCGGCGACCACGCCAAGGCTGTATTGAGCGTCAAAGATGCCCAGGAATTGCTGACATTGCAATCCGGTCTGATTCAGCCATTGGCGGAAAAGACTGCTGCTTACAGCCGTCATTTGTACGATATCGCGTCCGGCTCCTCAGCGGAATTCGGCAAGGCGTTTGAAGAGCAGGCCACGGACGCCCAGCGCAAGTTCATGGGTTTGGTCGACACTGCTGCCAAGAATGCGCCCGCAGGTTCTGAAACCGCTGTTGCCGTGATGAAAAGCGCTGTTGCCGCAGCCAACAACGCGCTGGAATCGGTGCAAAAGGCAGTAAAGCAAGCCACGGAAGTTGCCGAAAGCAATTTCAATACGGTGGCCGCGAACGCGGTCAACGCTACAAAAACCGCTTCTAAAAAGCGTTAATTGGCAACCGCCGGTAAAATTTGGCAAGGCGTGATGGGTTTTCTGGGCCGCGCCGTATACAGCAAGGGAAAACCCTGA
>JANYBQ010000097.1 GCA_025360705.1 Betaproteobacteria bacterium
TCATGCACACCCATACGCCGGCAACCGTGGCGGTGTCGTGCCTGCAGCGCGGCCTGCTGCCCTTGACTCAGCAGTCCATGCGGTTCACCGACCGTATTGCCTACCATGCCTACGACGGCGTATTTTTCACCGACGAAGAACGCAAGCGGCTGATCGATTCGCTTGGCAGCAAGCTGGTAATGCTGTTGCACAACCATGGTTCGCTGGTGTGTGGGCGCAGCATAGTTGAAGCTTTCGACATCATGTATTACTTCGAACGCGCTTGCCACGCGCAGGTGGCGATGTTGTCCATGGGCGAGGCGCTGGTGCAACCGAAGCGTGGTGTCGCGGAGCAGGTCGCGGGCGTGTTCGAGGCACCCGACCGCAAGGCCAACTCGCGCATCTGGCCGGCGCTGCTGCGCATGCTGGACCGTATCGACCCCGGCTACAAGAACTAAGGCCTGCTCACACTCGGCTGCGTGGTGTGAACAGGCCCAACCCATTCCCGGGCTCCGTCCTGGTTCCAGCTTTATGTGATGAAAGACCGCGAGTTCGTCGCGCGGCTGATTGAGCGCGCCAAGCGCGCGAACTGTTCCGCTCTGGTGGTTACCATGGACTTGCAAACCGTGGGCCAGCGCCACAAAGACATTCGCAACGGCGCGCCGTCGTCAAGCTCGACCCTGCCCGCGATAGTGGAGGCGGTGGGCCGGCGCATCGAGGTGCACATGGACGGCGGCATCCGGTCCGGCCAGGACGTCCTCAAGGCGTTGGCCCTTGGCGCCTAAGGCACCTATATCGGCCGCGCCTTCCTCTACGGACTGGGTGCCATGGGCGAAACTGGGGAGACCAAGGCGCTCGAGCTCACCCACAAGGAACTGGACCTGAGCATGGCGTTTTGAGGCCATACGCGCATCGATACGGTGGACCGCAGCGTTCTGCTCCCCGGCACTTGGTAATGCCTGCGTTCCGGTCCTCTTCGCCACGGCCTTTACGCTTTTTTTACGCGCCCGGCGTAACTCTGTTCCCAGTTTTTACGCGCGGTCTTCGAGACTCTCTCCATCGCTTTACCGCATGGAGTCGTCAGATGGACATTCTATTTTTTGGGGCTATCGCCGCGCTATGGGGCTTGATGGTGCTTCTGGTGTTGGGTTTCCGCAAGCTCGAGCGCCCGCAGGGAGCACGGCCATGAACGCGCTCCATGTGCTCTACGGCTTTGGCGGGATGTGCGCCATCGCGCTGCTGGCCTACCTGGTTTACGCGTTGATCTACGCCGAGGAGTTTTGATGAGCGCACAAGCTTTAAGCCTGCTGGCCGCCTACCTGATCGTTCTGCTTGCGCTGGCCTGGCCGGTTGGCAGCTGGCTCGCACGCATCAGCATGGGAACCTTGCCGCAGTGGATGCACAGGCTTGAGGCGCCGCTGTACCGTCTGGCCGGCACATCGGCCGACAAATCCATGAACTGGTGGCAATACGCCATGGCGGTGCTTGCCTTCAACGTCCTGGGTGCGCTGGTGGTCTACGCGCTGCAACGCCTGCAATTCTGGCTGCCGCTCAACCCCGCCGGCATGGCGGCCGTCTCGCCCGACTCTGCGTTCAACACTGCGGTCAGCTTTGTTTCCAACACCAACTGGCAAGGTTATGCGGGCGAATCCACGATGAGTTACCTGACCCAGATGCTGGCTCTGGCCGTACAGAATTTTTTCTCGGCTGCCACCGGCTTGGGTGTCGTGTTCGCGCTCATTCGCGGCTTTGCGGCCCGTTCCACCGGCGTGATCGGAAATTTCTGGGTCGACCTGACGCGCGTCACCGCGTGGCTGCTGGTACCGATCTCGCTGGTGTTTGCCGTCTTTCTGGTCTGGCAGGGCGCAATCCAGAACTTCGATGGCTACAAGGAAGTGACGACGCTGGAAACCACCGCTTACCAGCAACCCAGGAACGGGCCGGACGGACAACCGCTCAAGGATGCAAAGGGTGAGCCGGTAATGGAAGACATGAAGACCGCCAGCCAGACGCTGCCGATGGGCCCGGTCGCCTCGCAGGAGGCCATCAAGATGCTTGGCACCAACGGTGGCGGCTTCTTCAACGCCAATTCGGCGCATCCATACGAGAACCCCACGGCCCTTTCCAACTTTTTCCAGATGCTGGCGATGTTTCTGATCCCGGCGGCCTTGTGCTTTGCCTTTGGCCGGGAAGTTGGTGACATTCGACAAGGCTGGGCCTTGTTGACAGCGATGACGATTATTTTTGTTATCGCCGTGGTGGCGATGACCTCGGCGGAGCATGCGGGCAATCCATTGTTGCCGCCCCTCGGAGTGGACCAGACCGCCAGTTTCATGCAGTCCGGCGGCAACATGGAGGGCAAGGAAACCCGCTTCGGTATCGATGCCTCCAGCTTGTTTGCCGTGATCACCACCGCTGCATCGTGCGGCGCGGTTAATTCCATGCACGACTCGTTAACGCCACTGGGCGGCCTGGTGCCGATCGTGATGATGCAGCTTGGCGAGGTCGTGTTTGGCGGCGTCGGCTCGGGTTTGTACGGCATGCTGGTGTTCGCCATCCTGGCGGTGTTTATAGCCGGGTTGATGATCGGCCGCACCCCCGAATACCTGGGCAAGAAAATCGAAGCCCACGAGATGAAGCTGACATCCATCGCCATACTGATGACACCGGTCGTTGTACTGGTGGGTACCGCCGCAGCGGTGCTGGCCGGTGCCGGCCAGGCCGGTATTGCCAACCCGGGGGCCCATGGGTTCTCGGAGATCCTGTACGCGCTGACCTCGGCTGGCAACAACAACGGTAGCGCCTTTGCCGGCCTGTCTGCCAACACGCCGTTCTACAACACGCTGCTGGGAATTGCCATGTGGTTGGGCCGATTTGGCGTGATCGTGCCGGTACTGGCGATTGCGGGGGCGCTGGCGTCCAAGAAGCGGCTGCCGGTCAGCGCCGGCACCATGCCCACGCACGGACCGCTTTTTGTCGCCCTGCTGATCGGTACGGTGCTGCTGGTCGGGTTGCTGAACTATGTTCCAGCGCTGGCACTCGGGCCAGTCGTAGAGCATTTCATGCTCTGGTCCGGCAAGTAATACGGAAAGCCATTGCATGAACACCCAAAAAACACTTACTCTGCTCGACCCGGTGCTGCTCAAGCCGGCCATCGTGGCCTCTTTCGCCAAGCTTAAGCCCAGCGTGCAGTGGCGCAATCCCGTGATGTTCGTTGTCTTCATCGGCAGCATCCTCACCACCTTGCTGTGGCTGCAAGCCATCCAGGGCAAAGGCGAAGCGCCGACCGGCTTTATCCTGGCGGTGTCGATCTGGCTCTGGTTCACGGTGTTGTTCGCCAATTTTGCCGAAGCGCTGGCCGAGGGCCGCAGCAAGGCGCAGGCGGCTGCCCTGCGTGGGCTCAAGAAGAGCACCTGGGCCAAGAAGATCCGCAATTACAAAGACAAAGGCACCGGCCAAGCGCATTTCGCCGACGGGCCGCCCCAAGGCGAAATAGCCCCCTCGGGGGGCAGCGCAGTACACGCAGTGACAAGCGTGGGGGCAACACACCAGTGGCTGCCGGAGCAGGCCGAGAACCTGCGCAAGGGCGACGTCGTACTGGTCGATGCGAACGACATGATTCCGCTGGACGGCGAAGTGATGGAAGGCGTGGCTTCGGTGGACGAGAGCGCCATCACCGGCGAATCGGCGCCGGTGGTGCGCGAGTCCGGCGGCGACTTCTCGGCCGTGACCGGCGGCACGCGTGTGTTGTCCGACTGGCTCGTGGTGCGGATCGTTGTCAACCCCGGCGAGTCCTTTCTGGACCGGATGATCAGCATGGTGGAGGGCGCCAAGCGTCAGAAAACACCCAATGAGATCGCGCTGACAATTCTGCTGGTAGCGCTGACCATCGTGTTTTTGGTGGTTACCGTTACCTTGCTCCCTTACTCGATCTTCAGTGTGGAAGCGGCCAAGGCCGGATCAGCGGTAAGCGTCACGGCGCTGGTGGCCCTGCTGGTGTGCCTGATTCCCACCACTATTGGCGGCCTGCTGTCGGCGGTTGGCGTGGCTGGCATGAGCCGCATGATGCAGGCAAACGTCATCGCGACCTCGGGTCGTGCGGTGGAGGCAGCCGGCGATGTGGACGTGCTGCTGCTGGACAAGACCGGCACCATCACGCATGGCAACCGCCAGGCGTCGGCGTTCGTCGCAGCCCCTGGAGTGGGCGAGGGCCGACTCGCGCGCGCTGCGCTGCTGGCCTCGCTCGCGGACGAAACGCCGGAAGGACGCAGCATCCTGGATCTGGCGCGGCGTTCGCGGGTCGATGAAAGCGCCGCCGAAGGAAAGGTGTTCTTGCCTTTCACGGCTCAGACCCGAATGAGCGGCGTGGACCTGACGCGTGCTGGTATAACCCTCGCGATTCGCAAGGGCGCGGTGGACGCCGTTGTGAAACACGTGCAGGCGCAAGGCGGCAAGGTGCCGGCCGAAGTGCTGCGCGCATCGGATGAGATCGCGCGCCGTGGCAGTACACCGCTGGCCGTGTGTGAAGGCAATATGGTGCTGGGCCTGATCGAACTTAAAGACATCGTCAAGGCCGGCATCAAGGAGCGTTTTGGCGAACTGCGCCGTATGGGCATCAAGACCGTGATGATCACGGGCGACAACAAGCTGACCGCCGCCGCCATCGCCGCGGAAGCCGGCGTGGACGACTTTCTGGCCGAAGCCACTCCCGAAGAAAAGCTGCGCCTGATCCGTCAATACCAGGCCGAAGGCCGCCTGGTAGCGATGACCGGCGACGGCACCAATGACGCGCCCGCTCTGGCGCAGGCCGACGTGGCGGTGGCGATGAACAGCGGTACTCAGGCGGCCAAGGAAGCCGGCAACATGGTGGACCTTGATTCCAACCCGACCAAGCTGCTGGAAATAGTGGAGACCGGCAAGGCGCTGCTCATGACGCGCGGGTCGCTGACCACCTTCTCGATTGCCAACGACGTGGCGAAGTATTTCGCCATCCTGCCGGCGATCTTCGTCACCACCTATCCGCAGCTGGCGGCGCTCAACGTAATGCGGCTGGCCAGCCCCTCGTCGGCCATCCTGTCGGCAGTGATCTTCAACGCGCTGATCATCGTGTTCCTGATTCCGCTTGCGCTCAAGGGCGTCAAATACCGCGCTGTCGGCGCTGCGGCATTGCTGCGCCGCAATCTTCTGATTTATGGCCTCGGCGGCCTCATCGTTCCCTTTATCGGTATCAAGGCGATCGACCTGGTACTCGTTGCCGTCCACCTTGTTTAAGGAAACACCATGATGAGCAATATTCTTCGTCCCGTAATGGTAATTTTTTTCGTGCTGACTTTGCTGACCGGCGTTGTATACCCGCTGGTGGTCACCGGCGCTGCGAAAGCGCTGTTTCCGGCGCAGGCGGCCGGCAGTCTGGTGGTTCGGGATGGCAAAACGGTGGGATCGGTGCTGATCGGCCAGAACTTCTCGAACCCCAAACACTTCTGGGGCCGCCCATCCGCCACCGGGCCGATGCCTTACAACGCCGCGGCATCCAGCGGCTCCAACCAAGGCCCGCTTAACCCGGCCTTGACGGATGCGGTTAAAGGCCGCGTTGAAGCGCTACGGGCAGCGGACCCCGGCAATGCGGCACCGGTTCCGTTAGACCTCGTCACAGCGTCCGCCAGCGGGCTGGACCCGCATATCAGCCCCGCCGCCGCACGCTATCAAGTGGCGCGTATCGCCAAATCACGGAGCCTGCCGGCCAATACGGTGCAGGCTCTGGTGGACCAGCAGGTGGAAATGCCGCTATTCGGATTTCTTGGCGAGCCACGCGTGAACGTGCTGCAGCTAAATCTGGCGCTGGAGGCACTGCGGTAAAAATCTGTCTTCAGCGATTGATTGCATTCGTCGCAAATCTTGCGCTGGCGCCTTGGGCATCGAGCCGGACGGCATGCCAAAATGCCGTGCAAACCACAGGAACGAGGGGGCGGGATGCTGATCAACTGCGTCGTTTATCAAAACGGCACCAAGCTGGCCGACATACCGGTCGGCGATATCAGCGACTACCTGTCCCGGCCGGACACTTTCGTATGGGTGGCGATGCAGGACGCCACGGCAGCCGAACTCGATGAAATGCAGCACGAGTTCGGTTTGCACGAATTGGCGGTCGAGGACGCCCGACATGGACATCAGCGTCCCAAGGTTGAGGAATACGGTGCGTCGCTTTTTACCGTGCTGCACCTGATCGAAATTCAGCCCGGACACGACGAGGAACTGAATGTCGGCGAAGTCGATATTTTTACCGGAAGCAACTATGTTCTTTCGGTCCGCAATCGCAGCCAGCAGGGATTTTTGGGTGTACGTCAGCGCTGTGAAAACGAGCCGCAGTTGCTCAAGCACGGCTCGGGTTTTGTGTTGTACGCGCTGATGGATGCGGTGGTGGATCGCTACTTCCCGATCATCGACGCGCTGGAGACGGAACTCGAAACCATCGAGGCGGACATCTTCACCAAACGCA
>JANYBQ010000142.1 GCA_025360705.1 Betaproteobacteria bacterium
CGAGCCGGCAGGCTGGGGGACTCAAAGAACGCAATCGTCGACCCGTCGGCCATACGGAAAAAAAGATGAAGGTACGGAAAGGCTTGCCCGGTCGAGGGCACCCGGTCGTCCATGACGGTGTGCACCATCTCCATGCCGAGAATACGGGAGTAAAAATCGGCTATTTTTGCCGCGTCCTGGGTTGCGCTGGCCGCATGGTGCAGCTTCTGCGGCAGCAGGTGCGCGGGCCGGGCCCGCTGCGTGGCAGCGGGAGCGGTCAGAGTGGAAGTTGGATTCATCGTTTGCTCCTGTCGGTCACCACGGCATGGGACCATTTTCATCAAAGAAAGCACCGGTCGGTCCATCGTCGTCCAGCACGGCTAGACGCACGATTACGCCCGCGCCGCGCGCCACCGGCTTGCCGCCCTGGTTAAGTGTCATGTCGGTATGCGTGTAGCCCGGGTCGGCAGAATTGACCTTGATGCCGGCCTCGCGCAGTTCGTTGGCAAACTGCACCGTGATCGAATTCACCGCCGCCTTGGCCACGTTGTAGCTCAGCATCGGTTTGACGTGGAACTTGGTGCCGGGTATCGCGGACAGCGTCAGCGAGGCAAGTCCGCTCGACACATTGACGATCCGTCCCGCCTTCGATTTGCGCAGCAGCGGCAGCATCGCCTGTATCACCGCAATTACACCGAACACATTGGTTTCGAAGGTCTCGCGCACGACCTCCATGGTCGCTTCGCTCGGCGGTGCGGGATGGAACTCGAGCTTGATGGCCGCGTTGTTGACCAGCACGTCGAGTACCCCAAAATCCCGCTGGATATTGTCCGCTGCCCGTGCAATCGAGGCGGCATCGGTGGTGTCCAGCAACAGGAAATGTGCCTGTGCACCGGATGCACGCAGTCGCTCGACTGCCTCGCGGCCACGTGCCTCATTGCGCGCCGCTGCGACAACGGTGTACCCGCGCTCACTCAGTTGCCGGGCCACTTCGTGCCCGATGCCTTTGTTGGCACCGGTGACCAATGCGATTTTGTTCATGGCATTTTCGCCACGGTGGTTGCGCGCGTGGTGATAAGGCGATCAATCTCCTGCGCCGACAGACCCGCGTCCCGCAAGACGTCCGCGCTGTGTTGTCCCAGGCGCGGTGCACGACTGCGGATGGTCGGCGGCGTCAATGACCATTGCCCGGCCGGCCGGACCTCGCGGACCGGCCCTTCGGTTGCATGTTCGGCGTACGCAAGGGTGCCGGTTGCCAGCAGGTGCGGATCCTCGAACGCCGAAATGGTCGCCCAGCACATGCTGGGCCATGGTCTCGAACATCGGTATTTCGATCTGTTGGCCCGCACCCGTGCGTTCGCGATGCAGCAACGCCAGCGAAATCGAAAGCGCGGCGTGCAGACCGACCGCGCGGTCGCTGAACGACACCGGCACGTAATGCGGCACTTCCGATCCCGCACTCACCAGCAAGCTCGGCACCGC
Source organism: Betaproteobacteria bacterium (assembly GCA_025360705.1). Taxonomy (GTDB): domain Bacteria; phylum Pseudomonadota; class Gammaproteobacteria; order Burkholderiales; family Burkholderiaceae_C; genus CAISIP01. The sequence goes on from JANYBQ010000142.1 coordinate 1,462, forward strand.
CGTCAGTCCCTGGATCAGGTCCTCGTATACCGGCCGGCCCGCATACGGACCGCTGCCAAAACCGACCAGGCTGACCCAGATCAGGCGCGGATTAAGCGCCGACAACGCGACGTAGGTGATGCCCAGCCGCTCCATCGCTGCCGGCCGTACCGATGCCACCAGCACGTCAGCCGTTTGGGCCACACGTATCAGCGCGTCTCGGGCGGCCTGTTGCTTGAGATCGAGCACCAGGCTGCGCTTGTTGCGGTTCAGATGCAGATAGACCCATCCCATGAGCGGGTTGCGCATCGGCCCGACGCGGCGCGTGGTATCGCCTTCGGGCGATTCGACCTTGATCACGTCGGCGCCGAAATCGCCCAACAATTGCGTGGCCAGCGGCCCCATCACCACCGAGGTCAGGTCCACGATGCGGATGCCGTCCAGCACGCTTTTCATGCTGTTGCCGGTTGCGCCGTTCATGCCACTGCAGCCTCTTCGATTGTTGCCTTGCCGCTGACGATGCGCAGTAATTCAGCCGCGTCGTCGGGCAACACATCGCCGCGCCAGGCTACATGGCCATCGGGGCGCACCAGCACCAGCATTTTTTCATAGGCCAGCGCGACTTCGGATTCGCGCAAGTCGATTATTTGCAAGGGCAGGCCCTGCGCGGTGGCAGCCACCTTCAACGCGACGGTCGAAGGCGCAAGGTCGGACAACCGGAGCAACACGAAACCCGCGCCAAACAGGTCGATGGTCGAGCGCCCGTCAGCCATCCACACATGCGGCGCGCGATGGCCCGGACGGCTGGTCTGCACATACACCGAAGCATCGTCGGGCGGTTCCGGCGATCCGTCAGGCACGATCACCGGGGAATTTTCGTAGCGGTAACCCAGCGCGATGCCGAGCGAATTCCATTCGGGGAACAACATGGCGTTCAACTGCGTGCCGATGGAGGCCCGTGCCGCATCTCCCTCGGATCCCGGCTCTTCCACTTGCTGGTAATCGTCGTCGCGGCGCACCCAGCTTTTGTAGTTGCGCGTGGAGCTCTGGCCATTGCGGATGGCGACAGGCCGCCGTTCAGCCTCGTATGCCTGCAACAACTGCGGGCCACCCCAGCCCTTGACCATGGCTTCGAGAACCCAGCCCAGACCGACCACATCGCCCAGTCCGGTATTGAGCCCGTGGCCACCGGTTGGCGAGGTGGTATGCGCGGCATCACCCGCCAGCACCACGCGTCCTTGTACGTAACTTGCAGCCGTGCATTGGCTACGCCGCCACGGCACCACGCGCAGTATTTCACAGGGGATGGCGCGACCGCCAAACGCGCGCTTCAAATAGGATTGCAGGTCGAGCCGCGCCGGGTCCAGACGTTCTTCCGAACCGACCAGCGTAAAGCGCCACAGACTCTGGAAATCCACCGACGTCATATTGGCCCAGGTGCCCTCACGCCCTATGAACAAAAACCGCTCGGCCATACCGAATGGGTGAAAGCGCTCCAGATCATCGATCTTGAGTAACGCGCTGACGGAGTAGTCGAGCGTGGGTCCCTCAAAGGGAATATCGAGGCCGCGACGCACCATACTTGCCGCGCCGTCGCAAGCCACCATGTATTGGGCACGGATAGCGGAGGTTTCCCCGCTGGTTATATCCAGCAGCTTGGCGTTCACGCCTGCATCGTCCTGTTCAAACGAGGTGATGCGGGTGGAATACAGAAGCTCCGTATTGCCACGCGCCACCATGGCGCGCGTGAGCACCGGGTCGAAAATATGTTGCGGACATTTCTGCAGCATCTCCGGACTGGAGTCCGGCGGCCGCCGGTCGCGTTGGGACGGTGCCGCGTCGCGGCCGATCAGCGGTCCGCCAAGCGAGGTGCAGTACACGGTGTCGCGTGGAAAATCCTCCGGTGCACCCCAGTGCGTGACCTGGTCCGCAATCCCCCAGTGACGGCAAAATTCAAGCGTGCGTGCATTCAGCGTGCCGGCCTTGGCCAGCAGCATCGGTGCCGTGCGCGGGTCCTGCTCGACCAGCACGCTGTGCACTCCGCGGCAAGACAGGTCCAGCGCCAGCGCCAAGCCGATCGGACCGCCGCCCACGATCAACACCGGAGTTTCAAGCTGCATGCGCGCTCGCGGCCTTGTCGAAGTCCATCACCGTGACATAGTGTTTGAGCAGATGTTGCAATTGCAACTCCAGGTGCGACAGGGGCCCCGGCACGAAGTGCGCGGAAGCTACACCGCGCTGCAAAGACTCGAGCGCGCCGCGATCTTCCAGCGCCACCTGCTCCACATAGTTGCAGTACTGGTCTAGTTTGGCGTCAAAACCTTCTGTGCCAAACGACGATTCCGGGAGCAGGATATAGCACACCGCATGGGTCTTGTCGGGCGACTCGGGCCACAGGTGCCACATACGCAGGCTGTCCATGCCGGACCAGAAATTGATGTTGGGAAATATCGCGCCCTTGCCGGAAAACACGCTGGCATCCTTTAGCCAGGGCAGTTTTGGAAACGGCAGGTTGGGATCGAGCGAACGGCTGCGGTTGTCGAACTCGATTACCGAGACGCCTTGAGGCAGCAATTTCGCCGGCAGGGCTTCCGGCCCCAGTTTGTAGTATTTGCCGAAGGTGCCGGCGTGCACGACGCTGGCGTGGTACCAGTCGAGCAGGTTCTCGGCAATGAATTTCCAGTTACACGCTACGTCGAAAGTCAGCTTGCGCGCGATCCGGCATTCACCGGTGCGGTACCAGGGAGCGGCCTGTTCCAGCGGTGCGATGAACTCCGAAAACTCGGGCGCCGCCGCATCGAAGTTGATGAACACCCATCCCTGCCAGGTGGCGGACCGTACACGCGGCAACTCGCAGCCTGACATGTCCCGTCCCGCGTCTTTCATGCGCGGCGCACCGATCAGTTTTCCGTCCACGCCGTAGGTCCAGGAGTGATACGGGCAACGGAAGAGTTCTGTGTTGCCGGCGCCATAAGCCACCTCGACGCCGCGGTGCAGGCATACGTTCATGAAGGCATGTACCTTGCCGTCGGCCGTGCGCGAAACAACCACCGGCTCGCCGGCGATTCGCAACGCGATGTAGTCGCCGGGCCGGGCGATCTCTTCTTCCCGCGCAACGCACAGCCATTCGCGCATGAAGATGCGCTCCTTTTCCTGGCGGGCGACATCGGGCGACGTGTAGATGAAGCCGGGCAGGTGGTGGGCTTCGGAAATGTCGTTCTGGATCGCCGTGACGGGCTGCCGGAACAGGCGGTGCGCCTTGGGTTCAATGGCATTCATGGTGGGTTTTCCATTTAGTTGTTTCGACAACCAATCTTAGCCCATTTTTAGCTCCGACATAACTTGAGTACAAATTAGTCTCCTCTGAAATTTCGTTTTGCCTGGCTGACATAACGCACGATTTCCCTCTCGATGCGGTCCAGCATGGACGTCAATGCGAGCCTTTCCGACGACGTCAGCACGGACATGAGCGCTTTCTGGCGTGCCACCGAGCGCGGAGCGACACGCTGGTAAAGCGCCCAGCCCGACTCCGTAAGCCGCAGCACTTTGACCCGCGCGTCGGCCTCGCTGGGCGACACCGTCATGAGCTTGCGCTGCACCAGACCGGACACCGCCCTGGACGCGCTGGCTTTGTCCAGCGGGCTGCGCGCCACCAGTTCACTGGCTGAAATAGGCTCATGCAGTGCCAGCATGGCGATTACCCGCCATTCCCGCAGCACCAGTCCAAACTGGGACAGATCCTGCGTGGTGCCGGCGGACAGCCGGCTGTAGAGCGAGGAGATACGGAAGGTGAGCATCTCTTCCAGATCGAAAATGGCCTGTCTGCTTTTACGTGGCATTGCTTTGGTGTAATATTTGGTTGATCCGACAACTTTATACGAGGAGTAGACAATGATCCGGAGAATCGCGCTGGCGGCGCTTGCTTTTGTGGGCTTGGCGACGGTGGGTATCGGCGTTGCGCAGGCCCAGTCGTTCCCTTCCAGGCCGATCAAGATTGTCGTGGCTTTTGCGCCCGGCGGGGCGACCGATGTGCTTGCGCGTTCACTGGCGCAGCAACTGGCCAGCCAGTCCGGCGCCACCGTCATCGTGGAGAATAAACCGGGAGCCAGCGGAGAGATTGCCATGGAGCTGGTGGCTCGGGCCGCGCCGGATGGCTACACGCTTTTGTGGGGCTCCGACACGGTGGTGGTACAGCCACTGCTGCGCAAGAATTTCCCGGTCGATCCTTTTCGCGATCTGACGGCGCTGGCCCGCCTGGGCACCGCGCCGAACGTGATCAGCGTCAACAAAAAATTGCCTGTCCGCGATATCAAGGAACTGATCGCGCTCGCCAAAGCCAAACCCGGCGCTCTCAGGTATGGCTCGGGCGGCAATGGCTCGTCCCAACACCTGTCGGACGAAGAATTCAAGCAGCGCAGCGGCATCGACATGATCCACATTCCTTACAAAGGAACCGGCCCGGCGCTCACCGATGCGCTGGGGGGACACATCGATGTGGTGCTGACCGGGATCGGCGAAATTGCCGCCTATGCGGCCTCTGGCGACCTGCGTCCGCTGGCCGTCATGAGCGAAGCGCGTGTCGCGGCGCTGCCCAATGTCCCGACCCTGATCGAAAGTGGTTTCCCCGCTTTTATCGGCGGTAGCTGGATGGGGGTACTCGGCCCGGCAGGCATGTCGAAAGACGTGGCGAACTGGTTGAGTGACCGCATCCTGACGGCGGCCCAGTCGGAGGAGTTCCAGAAGAAAATGCAAAGCTTCGGTATCACCGGCGCATTGCTAAAAGGCCCCGAGACGGGCGCCTTCATGCGCGGCCTTTCGGATCGCATGCGCGAGGCGATCGACAAGGCCGGCATCACGGCGGATTGACGCGGCATGAACCCCGACACGAATTTCAGCCATCTGTTGGTCGAACGGCGCGACGGCGTTCTGGAAATCGTTCTCGACCGGCCGGAAAAGCTGAATGCCCTCGGGATCGGTCCGGGGTCGAGTCGCGAAGAGATAAGCCGGGCGCTGGCGCTGGCGGACGCCGACGACGCGATCGGCTGCATGCTGATCCGGACCAATGGCCGGGCCTTTTGCGCGGGCGGCGACCTTACGGGCGCCGCCAAAACCGAGACACCGTTGGACGAACACCTTTTCAACGCCAACATCGTGGCCTTCTATGCGGCTATCCGGGCTATCCACAAACCCGTCATTGCCGCCGTCCATGGAATGTGCCTTGGGGCGGGCATGGGCTTTGTGGCGCAGTGCGACATCGCGATTGCGGCCGACGATGCCAAGTTTGGCCTGATTGAAGGCCGCATCGGACACCCCGGTGCAACCGAGGTGGTGCCGCTGATCGGTGCGGCTTGGGCCAAATTCCTGATCCTGACCGGTGAAATTATCGACGCGCAAGTTGCTCAGAGGATAGGTCTTGTGTTGGCGGTAGTGCCGGCAACCGAGCTGCTGGCAAGCTCCCGGGAGCTCGCGCAGCGCATAGCCCGTATGCCCCGTGAAGCGGTCATCCTGAACAAGGCCGGCATCAACAATATGACCGATGCGATGGGTCGCGCGGCGGGGCGCCTGACCGGGCGCGCCTACGACAGCCTGACCAAGTCCATGAGCTCACGCGCCAGGGCACCGGACGGCCGGCGTTTCGACGAAATTTTGCAAGCCGGTGGCATGAAAGAACTCAAGCGTGCGCGTGACACGCAGTACACCGCCAATTGGCTGCCACCTTCGAAGCCGGCCTGCGATTGAGTGTCGATGCCGAACTTACAAAAGCCGCGCTAAGCGACGACGGCTGGCTGATGTCCAGCGACCTGGGTTACTTCGACGATGCCGGCAATCTTGTGCTGGTCGGACGCAGCACCGACATGTACATCCGCGGCGGCTACAACGTGTACCCGCTCGAGGTGGAAAACGTGCTGGTCGAACACCCCGGTGTTGCGCAGGCCAGCGTTGTCGGTTTGGCCACCTCCGTGATAGGCGAGATCGGTGTTGCCTTTATCGTACCGGCCGAGCCAGAGGCCGTGCCGACGCTGGAAGAATTGCGCGTGTGGTGCCAGCAGCGGTTGGCCGATTACAAGGCGCCGGACCGGCTGGAAATCCTGGGCCAGCTTCCGCTGACCGGGATGCTCAAGATAGACAAGATGGCGCTACGCGCGCGGCTTTAGGCGTTGACCCATAGTTTTCAGGCGCATGAGGTCGGCCCGCCTGAACAGGCCGGGCCGCCGGGTTGGCAGTGGTGCGAAAAGGCGGTCCGCTAACCTGAAGTTCTTCCCCCAAAAGCGCGAGTTTCCCCTCTTAAACAGGTAC
>JANYBQ010000171.1 GCA_025360705.1 Betaproteobacteria bacterium
TAAGGATCAACACCGCCGCCGCGGTCAGCGTGCCCTCGACCAGGTTGCGCAGCGACAGGGTCGAGCTGCCCACCTTCCAGTGGATCTGATCCATCTCTTCGAGCAGCACCGGCAGCAGGCCGCTGACCCACAGCACCGTCGCGATCCAGGCAACCCAGGAAATGGTGCGTTCGAGTACCCGCACGACCGGCGCCTCGCGAAAGGCCACCTGCAGCACCTTGACGCCGACGCGTATTACCAGCAGCGCCACCAGCGCCGGCAGCGCCAGCCGGAACAGCGCCAGCGACGTAAAGCGGTCCACCAGAGAACGGGCACCGTAGGCCAGGCACAACAACACGAACGGGAACATCGCGCCGTCCACGATCGTGCGTCCGAACCAGATCGAAGTCGGGTCGCTGTTGCCGGTTGCGCGCCGCACCAGCCACACAAAGCCCCAGGCCAGCGCAACGCAGGCCAGCAAGGCTGCGAGTTCGATCAAGGTGCCCAGGTGGCCAAACGCCTGCAACCAGTCGCCCAGATCCTCAATCCGCGGAGCGGATCTCATACGTCCGCCAGCACCCGCAGGTGCGCCTCCACGCTGCGTCCCAGCGCGCTGAGGTTGTAGCCGCCTTCCAGGCAGGACACGATGCGTTTGCGCGCGTGACGGCGCGCGACATCCTTGATACGGTTCGTGAGCCACGCGAAGTCTTGCTCCACCAGGCCCATCTGGCCCAGGTCGTCTTCGCGATGGGCATCGAATCCGGCGCTGATAAAAATCATTTCGGGACGGTGTGCTTCGAGCCGCGGTATCCAGGCGGCTTCCACCAATTCGCGGATAGCCATGCCGTTTGTGTAAGCCGGCACCGGCAGGTTGACAAGATTGGCGGCGTCCGACCTTGAGCCGCCATACGGGTAGAACGGGTGCTGGTAAAAACTCACCATCAGGATGCGTTGATCGCCCGCGACGATGTCTTCGGTCCCGTTGCCGTGATGCACGTCGAAATCGACAATCGCCACCCGTTGCAGGCCGTGGCGCTCCAGCGCATATTTGGCCGCGATCGCCACGTTGTTCAGGAAGCAAAAACCCATTGCCTGGTTGCGTTTGGCATGGTGGCCCGGTGGCCGCACGGCGCAGAACGCATTTTCCAGTTCCCCCGCGATCACCGCATCGGTAGCGGCCAACGCAAGTCCGGCGGCGCGCAGTGCCGCGTCCCAGGTGTGGACGTTCATGGAGGTGTCCGGGTCGATCTGGGCATGGGCCGGGCCACCGGCCGCCAACTCTTCGTTAAGGGTTTGGCTCAGGCCTCGCAGCGACGCGACGAACATGCGGTCATGGGCCAGTTCGATGTCGGCCAGGGACGCGGGCGCTGCTTCGCGCCGGTCCAGAATATCGCCGACGCCGCAGGCCAGCAAACGGTCCTCTATGGCGTCCAGCCGGGCGGGACATTCAGGGTGTCCGGCGCCCATTTCATGTTTGCGGCAATCGCCATGGGTGAAGTATCCGGTCTTGTTCATGGAGCGCGAGGAAGGGGTCGGGTTTTCAGGTAACGTCATGCCATGAATGCACAACAAAAGCTCAAGTCTTTGCTGGATCAGCTTAACACGGTGATTGTTGGAAAACCGGCCCAGATCCAGGATTGCGTGGCCTGCCTGCTGGCCGGCGGGCACCTGTTGATCGAGGACGTGCCGGGCGTCGGCAAGACCACGCTGGCCCACGCCCTGGCGCGCACTTTCGGCTTGCAATTTTCTCGCGTTCAGTTCACCTCCGACCTGATGCCCAGCGATCTGTCCGGGGTGTCGATCTATGAACGCGGCAAGCAGGCATTCGTGTTCCACGCCGGACCGATTTTTGCGCAGGTGCTGCTGGCCGACGAGATCAACCGGGCCAGCCCCAAAACCCAGAGCGCGCTGCTCGAAGCGATGGAAGAAAGGCAGGTCACCGTGGAGGGCGAGACACGGGCGCTTCCGTCGCCTTTTTTTGTCATCGCCACGCAAAATCCGCATGACCAGCTCGGCACCTACGCCTTGCCGGAATCGCAACTGGACCGTTTTTTGATGCGTATTTCACTCGGATACCCGGACCGCGCGGCCGAGCGCGCATTGCTCAAGGGCCATGACCGGCGCGACATCGTGCAGACGTTGCCGGGCCTGTTGTCGGCGCTTGAACTGCAACATTTGCAGCGCGACGTATTGGCGATCCACGCGGCCGATCCGCTGCTCAACTACGTGCAGGACCTGATTGCAGCCACCCGCTCGGGCCGCTGGTTCCTGCAGGGCCTGAGCCCGCGTGCCGGAATTGCCATCGTACGCGCCGCCAAGGCGCAGGCGCTGTTGAACGGGCGCAACTACGTGGCGCCCGATGACGTGCAGGCGATCCTGCCCCAGACCATTGCGCATCGGCTGATACCGGTGGGCGACGCCGGGCGCGGCGCCGTCGAACAGGTACGTGCCATGACGCTGGCGGTGCCGCTGGCTTGACGAGGCCGCGCGGACGATGATCACCGCCCTGCCCCATCCCCTGTTGCACCCGGTCGGCCATGTGCGTGGACGTTTCCAGCGCTGGTGGCAAGCGCGGGTACCGTTGCGCGACAGCACCGTGCTGACGCAGCGCAACGTCTACATCCTGCCCACCCGGCCTGGCTTTATGCTGGGTGCCACCTTGCTGGTGCTGCTGGTAGCGGCCATCAACTACCAGCTCAATCTGGGTTACCTGCTGACATTTCTGCTGGCCGGCAGCGCTCTGATCGGCATGCACCTTTGCCACGGCACGCTACGTGGACTGGCCATGCACCTGTTGCCGCCGGACCCCAACTTCATGGGCGCCAGCACCACCCTGACCGTCAACCTGGCAAGCCAACGCAAACTGGTGCGCCACGGCATCGGCCTGAGCATCCTGGGTGCGGCGCATTGGGTCTGGACCGATGTGCCGGGCCAGGGCAGCAGCACCGTGCACGTGGCTTTCACACCGGAACGCCGCGGGCTGCACCTGGTTCCCGCGTTGACGGCCGAGACCCGATTTCCACTTGGCACGTTCCGGGTCTGGACGGTGTGGCGTCCGGCCTCCAAAGTGCTGGTATACCCATCCCCGGAACCAATGCCCCCACCTTTGCCTGCGGGCGAGCCTCGTTCGGGCGGCGGCGTGCAGACGCATCATCTTTCCAGCGGCGAATACGACGGTGTACGGGCCTACCGGCGCGGCGATCCGCTAAAACTGGTGGTCTGGAAAAAGGTCGCCAAGGCAAACGAACTGCTAAGCCGCGACACCCAACAGGCACAACGTTTCGAGCTGTGGCTCGACCTTGCGCAAACCGGTGTGCCGCAGGCCAGTGCGGGTGCGGGACCGAACCTGGAGCGGGCTCTCTCGCGCCTGTGTGCCTGGGTGCTGGCGGCGGAGCGGCAGAACGTCGCGTATGGGCTGCGCCTGGGCGTGCAGCAGGTTCTGCCTTCGAGCGGCGAAGCGCACCGGCGGCGCTGCCTGGAAGCGCTGGCGCTGTACCGATCGGGCGATCGTGTTTAACCGCTTGAATCACCTGCCGCGCGATGCGCGCGACACCTTGTTCCTGCTGGTGGTCATCGGTTGCGTGATCGCACCGCAGATCGCCAATTTGCCCGTATGGTGCAGCCTGCTGGCGCTCGGTGTGTTGTTGTGGCGTGGCTGGCTGGGCTGGACCGCGCGTGCGCTGCCGTCGCGCTGGTGGCTGTTGGCTTTGCTGGTACTGACCATGGGCGCCACGCTGATGACGCACCGCACGCTGCTCGGACGCGATGCCGGGGTGACCATGATCGTGGTCCTGCTGACGCTCAAGACGCTGGAACTGCGCGCCCAGCGCGACGCGTTCGTGATCTTCTTTCTGAGCTTCTTCACCATGCTGACCAATTTTTTCTTCTCGCAGTCGCTGCTGACGGCGGCCGCAATGCTGCTGGCACTGCTCGGATTGTTGACTGCGCTGGTCAACAGCCACATGCCGGTAGGCAAGCCACCGTTGCGCGAATCGGCCAGAACCGCCGCCACCATGGCGCTGCTGGGCGCGCCCATCATGGTGGTGCTGTTCATGTTGTTTCCCCGGCTGGCGCCTTTGTGGGGTATCCCCGGCGACGCGATGGCCGGGCGTAGCGGCCTGTCGGCCAGCATGCAGGTGGGTGCCATCGCTACCCTGGCACTGGACGACAGCATCGCGTTGCGGATCCGTTTCGACGCTGCGCCACCACGCCGGTCCGACATGTATTTTCGCGGCCCGGTGCTGTCCACCCTCGACGGACGCGAATGGAGCGTCCTGCGCTCGGGATTCGCGCACGCCATGCAGGACCCGGCACGGCTACGGGTGGAAGGCCCCGCTGTGTCCTACCAGGTTACGCTGGAACCCAATAACCGACCCTGGATATTCGTGCTCGATGCGGCCCAGGAAAAACCGGCGGTGCCCGGCATGGAGGTCGCCATGACGCCGCAATTGCAGTGGCTGGCGGACAAGCCGGTGTCGGCCCTGCTGCGTTACAGGGCGCAGAGTTATCCGGCGTTCCAACACGGTCCCCAGCGGCGCACTGCCGCCCTGCAGGACTATCTGGAATTGCCCAACGGCTTCAATCCGCGCACTGCCGCATGGGCCGGTGAACTGCGCCGCGATCCGCGTTATGCGGGAGATGCTGCCCGGCTTGTCGACGGCGCACTGGAACATCTGCGCACCGGTGGCTACAGCTACACGCTTGACCCGGGGGTGTATGGCCGGAACACCGCCGATGAGTTCTGGTTCGACCGCAAGGAGGGCTTTTGCGAACACATTGCGTCGGCCTTCGTGATCCTGATGCGCGCGATGGACATTCCGGCGCGAATCGTCACCGGCTACCAGGGTGGCGAACTCAACGGCGTTGACGGTTTCTGGGTGGTGCGCCAGAGCGATGCTCATGCCTGGGCCGAGGTCTGGCTGGCCGGTCGCGGCTGGATCCGGGTCGATCCGACCGCGGCGGTTGCGCCGGGGCGCATCGGTTCGCTGCAACGCCTACGGGCACCGGACGGGGTATTGGCCAGCGCTTTGGGCAGCGTCAGTCCGGCCGTTTTGTTCAACCTGCGCTCGGTCTGGGAAGCGGTCAACAACGGCTGGAATCAATGGGTGCTTAACTACAGTCAGGCGACCCAGCTCAATTTGCTGAAGAACATCGGTTTCGAGTCGCCGAGCTGGGAAGACCTGAGTTACGTGCTGATCGGGCTGATCGTGTTGACCAGCCTGTGCGGCGCGGCGTGGACCTTGTGGGAGCGCAGCCGCCATGACCCCTGGCGGCGGCTGCTGGAGCGGGCCGCAAAACGGCTGCAGGCGGCCGGGTTGAGCGTTGGCCCCGACTGTCCGCCGCGCCGGATGGCGCAATTGCTGCAACAACAACTGGGTGCCGCGGACCCGCGCCTACCGGCGCTACGCGACTGGTTGCTGCGGCTGGAGACGCTGCGTTATGCGCCCACCGACATCGCGGCCACCGTCAAACTGCTGACCTTGCAACGCCAACTCCCACAACTGCCATGGCCCGCCTGATACGCCCGATCCTGATGTACATGCTGGCGCTTGCGGCCTATGCCGCCGCGCCAGCGGTTAGCGCCGCCAAAGCCGCGGCTAAACACACTGTTTCCAGAACCACGGTCAAGGATGCGCAACAAGGCGTGTTGTACGCGACCCGTGCGGACGCGATGCTGGTAGCCGACGACATTGCACAGCGCCGCGACCTGGACCGCGAGTGGGTGCGTAGTGCCATCGGGCAGGCGCGCTACCGGCCGCAAATTGCGCGCTGGGTGTTGCCCGCCGCGACCGGCACGGCAAAGAACTGGCGCGTCTACCGTAGCCGTTTCATCGACCCGGTGCGCATTGCCGCCGGGGTGGCATTCTGGCAGGCCAACGCCGCCACGCTGGAGCGCGCCGAGCGCGAATACGGTGTGCCACCGGAAATCATCGTTGGGATCATCGGCGTGGAAACCATCTACGGACGCGACACCGGCAAATTTCGCGTGATGGATGCACTCGCCACCCTGAGTTTCGACTTCCCCGCCGCCCATCCGCGGGCCCGCGAGCGACGCGAATTTTTCCTTGGCGAACTGGAGCAACTGTTGTCTCTGGCGCAACGCACCGGCACCGACCCGCTGGACTTTCGCGGCAGCTACGCGGGCGCCATGGGCATGCCCCAATTCATGCCATCGAGCTGGAACAAATACGCGATCGATTTCGACGGCGACGGGCAGGTGGATTTGTCCGGCAGCAGTGCCGATGCGATCGGCTCGGTGGCCAACTACTTCAAGGCCTTTGGCTGGCAGCGCGGCTTGCCGACCCACTATCCGGTGCGCTTCGACAAAGCCACGCTGGATCTGGATGCCTTGCTGGTGCCCGACATCCTGCCCACCTTCAGTGTTGCCAGCTTCACCGCCAAAGGCGCGCTGCTGGAGGGCGACGGTGCGCAAGCCAAGGGTCCATTGGCCCTGATTGAACTGCAAAACGGCAATACTGAGCCGACCTATGTTGCCGGCACCGAGAATTTTTATGCGATCACGCGCTACAACTGGAGCAGTTATTACGCGATGGCGGTGATTGAACTCGGCCAGGCCGTCGCGGCCGCCGTCCGGATCAAAAGCCCACCTTGAACGCTTCTATTTCTATAGCTAGCTATTCAATATTCGCGGGAACATTCGGCACTTTTACCTCTGAACTCTGCGGGTCAGGCCGGTGGCAACCCGTGGCC
>JANYBQ010000208.1 GCA_025360705.1 Betaproteobacteria bacterium
GCGAGGGCGCCGTCGAACAATGATGCGCGGTCCGCGGCCAATTCCATCGGCCGCGGCAACGCCGCCGGGCGTTCGGCGGGGGCCATCCGCGCCCGCCCTTGCGGCGGCCAGACGACGAACATGGCGGACAGGTCGGCTTCGTGCCGCAGCGTAAAGCCGCGCGCGAATTCGAGCCGCGCAGCGCTCGAAGGCGTAGCGTCCAGATGCAGCAGAACGGAACGGATGGCGTTCACGGAGGTACCCCGGTGTTGGTTTACCTCAGTGCGACATCAGCACCGGTACCGTCATCGTTGCCAACAGTCCGCGCGTGGCGCCGCCCAACACCCGTTCGGTCCAACGGGCGTGACCGTAGGCGCCCATCACGATCAAGTCGGTGCTCAGGTCGGCAGCGCGCGACAGCATTGCGTCGGCGATGCCGATGTCGGCCGTCTCGACGCGTAGGTCGGCCGAGACGCCCTGCCACTTCAGCCATTGGTTCAAGGCATCGAGGCGGGGGCGCAGCATCTCGTCATCGGTGCCGCCTTCGCTCCAACTCAGGACTTGTACATGCTTGGCCAGACGAAGCAGCGGCAGTGCATCCGACAGCGCACGCGCGGCTTCGCGGCTGTCATCCCACGCGACCAGGACGTTGCTGCCGACCGTGGCGAAGCGGCCGGCGTACGGAAGAATCAGCGTCGGTCGCGCGCCGTAGAGAACCACCTGCTCGACCAGAGCCTGTGCGACGCGGTGGCCGGGGGCGGTCGGGTCGGCTTGAGTCATTACCGTGAGGTCGCTGCAATGGGCGTGACGCACGAGCGACTGCGCCTTGTCCGATTCGTCAATCACCGCTTCGACGGACTTGATGCCTGCTGCGCGGCACTCCTGGCGAAAGCGTTCGGTGGCCTGCTCGGCTTGGCCGAGCAGCGCGCTCCATGCCATAGCGGATAACTTTTCCAGCGACGGGGCGACTTGCTGCGACACCGGCAGATCGACCAGGCCGGTCGGCGCGACACCGACGAGGTGGCAGTCAAAGACCATGGCGAGTTGGATTGCGACCTGGGTGCGCGCGGCGCACAGCGGGTCCTGGTCGAGGAAGACGAGAAGGCTGCGGTAGGTCACGGGTTTCTCCAAAGTTTGCGGCAATCCACTGTAAGAGCCCGAGTCGCGCTCCGGCTTGATCCAGCGCAAGGAAGTACGCGCTTCCATCCGCGGTGGCCAACGATTCCGCATCGCGCCGTACGGGAAAGCGAGGCAGGGTCAGACATCGCCATCAACGTATGGAGCGTCAGGTGGCGGGGCCACTACTTCACCAACAACACGGGAACTTCACAGTCGGCAATCACGCGTTGCGCCACGCTTCCCATCAGTGCCCGGCCGAGGATGCCGTGACCATGGGTACCCATCACGATCAAATCGGCGTGCTCCCGTTCCGAGGCCCGTACGATCTCGCCGGAGATGGAGCCCGCCACCCAGATGCAACGATGCGCCAAGGCGTGCCGGTCCAGGAATCGCTCGATCGGGTCCAGCACCTTGGCCGCCTCTTCGCGGTAATAAGCCGTGATGTCCATCCCACCGAGCATGCGTTTGACGCGCACCGGCACGGCCGGCTGCACATTCAACACCACCACCTCTCCCTCGGAGCCCGCGATACTTTCGTGCGTGACCAGAAAAGCCAACGCCTTCTTGGTGTACTTGCTGCCATCGGCAGCGAACAGGATTTTCATGGGGCCTCCGTCGGGTTAAACGGTTGTCTAGTGCGACAGCAGCGCACAGAAGTCCTGGCGCAGCAGCAGATCGCGCGTTACGCCGCCCAGCGCCCATTCGACCAGGCGGCTGCGCCCATAGGCGCCAGCCACGATCAGGTCCGCCCCCAGGTCCTGGGCCACCGTGTACAGACCGGCCGCGTCATCACCGGTGCTGGAAGATACGTCGCAAACCGCCTCGATGCCGTGTTGCTTGAGCCAGGCGACCACCCCTTGCACGTGTTTATGCGCCGCGTCCATGTCGTCCGATGCGGCGATCTCGACCACCGTCACGTGCGCGGCCTGTTTCAGCAACGGCAAGGCATCGGACACCGCGCGACGTGTTTCGCGCGAGTCCTTCCAACCGACGACCACGCGATCGAGCGCCAGCTTTTGCACCGCATGCGGTACCAGCAAGACCGGGCGGCCGGCCTGCATGATCAGGTCTCCGGTATTCAGCGCGCGCGACGAATCGAACAGCTCGCCAGAAGCTACGCCGGCAATCAGCAGATCGGCGCTGCGGGCTTCGCCAGCCACGTAGGCCGACAGTGGCGCGAACCGGATCGATGAACGCCACTCGAGCGCCCTGGATTGGGTCTGTAGCGCGGCGCGGAATTCCGCCTCGGCTTCTGCCATCTCCTTGTGGCGCTCTTTATTGTCCTGCTCGAAAACGTCGCCCGGAACGTAACCGTCGGCATACATCAGTTGAATCGGCTGGCAGGTTGCGATACCGATCACATGAGCGTTGAAGCGCTCGGCAAGGTCGGCGGCGATCTTCAGTAAACCGGCGTTGGGATGTCCCAGCTCAAGTTGCACCATCAAAGTTGCGTATGTCACGATTTTTCTCCTGGTTGAAATGGTCTCGCACAGCAGCTCCCGCAGTGTGCGCGTATTACCGCGTAGGGGTCTGTGCGTTCCGGTACATAAGGCGTTAACAGGGGCGCCAATGCGCTGGTATCGGCGTTCATGCCCACAGGTTCGCGATGGTTTGGAGCAGGGCCGCCTGCAGCACGAACCGTCGCTGGTCCGGCGCCGCGCCGCCGTGATCGAGCAACCGGGCCAGCCCGGCCGTTGGGTGGTCCTGCAAGGTGAGGCCGTCGTACACCGGTATGCCGGCGGCGCGGCGTAGCTGCGACACCAGGGCCTTGTCCAAGCCCTGGCATTCCACGGCGTCATACAGCCGCCCGAGCATGTGCGCGGTGTGTTGCACATCCTGTGGCGTGGCAAGCCCCGAAAGACTGGGCCGCAGGTGGGCCACATGCGCGCCGAGTTCCATCGCGGCGCCCCGGAACAAGGTCGCGCCGGCACCGGTATCGTCCTCGCACAACAGGCCCAGTCTCTTGCCGCGTAACAGCGCCGGGATCTCGCCCGCCTCGGCCGCCTTTTGCAAGCGGCGCGCGTTGTCCAGCACCGAGGACACGTCGCGTGGTGACGAGAGATGGTCCAGCGAAAGGACGCTGCGGTGTTCAGGTAAAACTGGCATGGGCGGGCGTGGGCACGGAAAAATGGGCGGTTGCGGTTGTTTGTGTGACCTGAGCGTAGCGATCCGC
>JANYBQ010000232.1 GCA_025360705.1 Betaproteobacteria bacterium
TGGCAAGAGCCGTACCGGAGTGATGGTCTACGGCCACGCCAACGGCAGCGACATCGCGCATACGGTGGATGAGGTGCTGCGCTACAAGGAAATGGGCTACAAGGCGATTCGCGCGCAAAGCGGCGTGCCGGGGCTGGAGAAGGTGTACGGCGTGGGCCGCGGCAGCATGTTCTATGAACCGGCCGATGCCGACTTGCCCAGCGAACACGATTGGAGCACCGAGAAATACCTGCTGCATACGCCCCAGCTTTTTGCGGCCGTACGGGACGCTGCGGGACCGGACGTTCATCTGCTGCACGACGTGCACCATCGCCTGACTCCGATCGAGGCCGGCCGGCTGGGCAAGGCGCTGGAACCATTCCACCTGTTCTGGCTGGAAGACGCCACGCAGGCCGAGAACCAGGAGGCCTTTCGGCTGATCCGCCAGCACACCACCACGCCGCTGGCTGTGGGCGAAATCTTCAACACGATCTGGGACTGCAAAGACCTGATCGCGAACCAGCTGATCGACTACATCCGCGCCACGGTGGTGCATGCAGGCGGCATTACGCACCTGCGCCGCATCGCCGACTTCGCGGCGATGCACCAGGTGCGCACCGGCTGCCACGGCGCCACCGACCTGTCACCCGCGTGTATGGGCGCGGCATTGCATTTCGACCTCTGGGTGCCCAACTTCGGCATCCAGGAATACATGCGCCACACCGACCCGACCGACGAGGTGTTTCCGCATGCCTACAGCTTCAACGACGGCTTCATGCACCCCGGCGAAGCCATCGGGCATGGTGTCGATATCGACGAAAAGCTGGCCGCGAAATACCCCTATCGACGCGCCTATCTGCCGGTCAACCGGCTCGCGCATGACGGGACGTTGTGGAGTTGGTAACGCGCACAAGCACTCTGAGCGCTATACGTGTGACGCTCCCGGATGCCATTCACCCGTATCGAACTCCTTGAAGGTCTGGGTGTTGCAGGTGATGCCCATTGCGGCCTGACGGTCCAGCACCGCTGGGACAAAAAGAAGGATCCGTTCCGGCCAAATCTCCGGCAGGTTCACCTAATTCAGACCGAGGTTTTCGGGCTGCGCGAGCCCTGCGTCTACATCGAAAAGTTTCACAAAGGGTTGCTGGCGCAAATGCGCGAATGCAGGCCCGGCAATACCGTTATTCGCAAGGCGGGTGTGATGGGGGTGGTCATAACAGGCGGTGTCGTTCGCATCGACGACAAAATCATCGTGGAATTGCCGCAAGGAAAACACAACGCGCTGGAGCCTGTCTGAACAGGACCGAAAACCTATCGATAGAACGCTTCTACCTTGCCCTTTAACTTGATCAGCAACGGCTTGCCCTTGCGGTCCAGCGTCTTGCCCGCAGGCACCTTGATCCAGCCCTCGCTGATGCAGTATTCCTCGACGTCCCCGCGCTCCTTGTCGTTCAAGCGGATACCAACGTCATGTTTGAACACCTCGGCGACGTGGTGTGGACTGCGCGCATCGATGGAAAGGTGGTCGGGCAAAGGAGGAAATGCGGTAGCGTCGTTCATGGCTGACGATTTTCCATGATTTGGTTGTAGGCGGGCGGGCGTCTGCTTTCGCGACGGTCTGGCGTCTCGCGCACCCGTACGCATTTAGCTGCCCGGCTGCGGTGTGCTGCTCCACGCGTCGGTGACACCGTGGCGCACCTCCCGCGTGCCGTAGGTCGGCACCGCGGCAAGTCATGGGGCTCCGAATGGGCCAGCGATTTCATGCGCTGCCAGCCCGCAGTGGCGCGTCAACGCGCCAGATTCCATTTGGCCTTTACCTGTTGGACCGCGTCGCGAATCGCGTGCCCGTAGACGCCTACCCTGCCGCCATACGGCATATACCAGTTGCAGCCGGCGGAATCGAGTCCGGCCAGGTGCGCCGGTAGCGGCATGGTGATGGTTTCCCGGTTTTCCCGGAGCTCCGGTATCTGCTGCACCAGGCGTGTCACTTCCGCCTGAATTTCGCTGGCACTCATCTCCGGTGCGGTCATGCTGGTTCCCTTAATCGATCGTTGCTGGGCGGAAAGTTCGCCGTGAAGACGACGTACGGCTCTGCATAACAATAGGCCAATGAACCGCTGTCGTCGTACAAAAAACGCTACGCCATGACACGGTCGAATCCGGTCAGGCGGCGCACTTCCTGCACTGCGGCGCAAAGCAGTTCGTCAACCATACTTTGGCGTCGCGGCATTTTCATGGCGCGGCGCGCGCTGTAAGAGAAGCCTGCTGGCCTCAGTGTAGTTTCTAAAGCGGCCATGACGCCTTGAAAGGCAGCGCGTAAAGCGCTGGTCGCATCGATCGACTCCAGCCAGCGGCGCAATGCCAGGAGAGCGGCGGCTCGCCGCTTCCATTGCGTCAAATGCTTTCTCCCGCCCTGGCGGTAGAGGCGTGGCCTCAGCCAATCCGGCACGGCGCGTCAACCTGAGCCCGTGACTTGCGCTGGCGCTGTTCATCGATACCCCAGAACGGCTGAATTCGACAGACGTAAAAAAGGGCGCCCACGGCGCCCTTTTTTAGAATCAAAGTTGCTTCACGTCTTCACCTTGCGCCGTACAACTGCGCCGGCAGCGAGGGCCGCGCCCACCAAAAACAAGGATCCAGGTTCCGGCACATTACCGTTACCGTTGGGTGTGCAACTCGCCCCTGGGTCGCATGCAGTAAAGGAAATATCGTCTATGGAAACTTGAAATGGATTACGGACCGGATTAAGCAAAAACTGGAACGTATCGAAATCGGCACTCAGAATGAGCCCACTGCTGGAGTACTGAGTCCACTCGCCTAACACACTACCTTGGATGAAAGGAACTTGGATGAAAGGAAGATTGACTTTCGTTGGCCCCAACGGATCGGTTATCGAAGCAGTCAAAAAGGCGAGTGCAGATAAATCACCTTTTGCCCAAAAATTGAACAAATAAGTGCCGTCTAATAAAATTTGAGTGAAAGGGTTATCTTGGGTTGCGGAGCCGTCGCTGTGTAAAGCTTTATCAGCAACGAACGACTTGAATTGAAGTGCGTGGCCGTTAGTAGAGTCCGTGCTCCCACCCGCCGCGCGTCCGCCTAGAACAATGCTCACACCGGCGGCAGGAGCGAATGTCCAAGGACTATTACCGCCTTCGAAGTCACCATTCGGGACAGGGACCGAAGCAGCATGCGCCAATGGCATCACTGCCGCCATCGCCAAGGCTCCGGCATATCTCATAAGCGTTTTCAAATTTATTTTCATTTTGCACTCCAGTGTGTTTGGCAATCAAGATCTTTAAGCACCGTTCATGCCAACTACACAAGTCTTTGATTTAAATAAAAAAAAAGTCTGTTTTTCAAAGACTAGATCTCTGTTGTAAAAACTACCGACACCTCCCTGCAAGTGGGCGGCAAATTTCCGTGCCTACCAGGTAGTTTTTCCATTCGGGCCACAAGTGGGTGTACATGTACGCCTTCCGCTCTCGCTCACAGAAATAGTCCCGTCGTTGTCCTGGGTGCTTCCAGCAACGGGTGTGGCAATAAGGATGAAGGTTTGCGATGGCGCCGTTATGTCCAGAGACAACGCATACAGGCCATCTTTCGTGCTGCCGCTGGTGCGTCCAAGACCGAAATTGGCAGCCGAAGTGCCGTTATACGGGTTGGAGACACTGAAGGCATAACTGTTGGAATTGAGAAAAATCTTTTCCTGCAGGCTGGCAAGCTCCAGCAACTCGGCTTGGGCTTCAACCCGCGCCGCCCGGACGATGTAGCCGCGGTAACTTGGCAACGCAATGGCGGCCAGTATGCCAATGACGGCTACCACGACCATCAACTCTATCAGGGTGAACCCGGTTGAATTTGAACGCTTCACAAGCCGCCCCCTTTTTATTGAACACGCTGTATCCTATGCGCCATCAGTTATGGCGCCACCAATTCACGCCAGGAAATTCGGCCAGTCTTGGCTTGAAGCCCGCGTTCGTCACCCCCAGACTTGACCGCTCCCGCTGAATTGGCGATGACCTGCGTGGTGGTCGTGCCCGCCGTGTCGGTGGTGACAATGGTGACCGATCCGTCGCCATTGGCGGTTCTCACAATCCTTGCGGTCAAGGTATTGCTGAACACAATTACGGTTGTCGTCACATTGCCCGCGGGGTTGCTGGTGGTTGTCACGCTTACCACGGTGCCGCCTCCGCCGCCAAGATTACCTATAAGCGGGTCCGTACCCCCTGGTGGGGGGGGAGGTAAACCGCACTGCCGCACGAATTGCGTGTCCACGCTGCCACAGGGTCGGTTGTCCGGCGGCGGCAGCTTGGTAAAATTGGGCTCGCCATAACAAATATTAAGATGTTTGGTATGCCAGAAAGTGGTGTACTCCACCAGGACATAGGTTGCATAAAACTGGCTCTTGACGCGCCAGCCGTATTCCGGCCTACCTGCCACGTTTAGCTCTATCGCGCTATTCGGCGTGCTGTCCTTGATGACCTGGAAGGTCAGGCCTCCGTTGTGACGCACGCCGGTAGCGGTAAGGGCCGTGGTCGCTGAGGAATACCCGTTGGTTCCATTGCCATCGGCAGTCACGCTGCCGGCGGGTATTACCGGCTGGTACATGTTGCCGTCGTAGGTCTTGTCGAAACTCTGGTAGACGCATCTGGGCTCGTTCGGTATCAAGCCGACACGTACATCGGCAGGCAGGCCATTGGCACCGCCCCACCAGTCCTTTGGAGTGAATGCATTGACCGGCATATTGAACGCAAAACTGCCGATATTGGCACGGGTGTAGGTCGGCAAGGCCGCTACATCCAGAGTTGCAGAAGTTTGGTAGTCCTTCAACGCAACATAACCCGCGTCGACGTTGAACAAATAACCTGGATTGCCAATATTGAGCTTTACCGCCGGACTCAGATACTGGTTTGCCACCAGCACCTTAAACGGCGTAGCGGTGGATGCAATCGCTTTCGAAATGTTGAAGTTGGGGTTGCCAGGATCAAGAAAATTTACACCGGTCTTGTCATAAGCGTCATCGTATTCATGATCATGCTGCTTGAATGCACATCGAATGGTGCCGTTGGCGCAAGTGTCACCGGGTTTCACGTCGGCGCCGCCCGTAAATACGGTAGTGGTAAACCCCAGTTTCAAGTTGGTCCAGCTCGGAACGGCCGCCTGCGAAGTACCGTCGACAATGGTGAGAGGTACTCCGTTGTAACTGGCCCCTGCTGGCGCTTTGATGACGACCGTGCTGCCGGAGCGGGCCGCGGTAAAACCAGCTCCGACCTTGCCCTTGATGACTGTTGCATTGGTGCTGGTCGCAAAGCCGTTGGTAATGTCCGATGTCGTCAGCGCGGGCGCGATGACCACGCCGTTAACCGAAATGGCACCTAAAGTAGCCGGTCGCCCGCTGATCTGCCCGGTGGTGCTCAGCGTAATCGTCGCCTGCGCCTGCGCGGCAGGGGTGGATCCGTAATAAATCTCGACATCGAAATGCCCGCCCGCGACGCCGCGGTCGACCGGACTCGCGGGCACGACAATGTCGGGGTTCTGGTTGTAAAGGGTATCGTTCAGCGTCACCAGTTGGACCAGGATGGGCTGCGAGAACAGGCCGATGCCCAGATATTTTCCAACCGGTATGCCGTCCGTAGTCAAGATTGGATCTCCAACGGCGGAGCCGGTGGGAATGGTGTCGCCGGTGATGTACTTGATGCGATCTGCATCGTCCAGCTTGAGATTGCCGCTCAGGTCCAGGAACGGTTCGTTCTTGCTGCCACCGGTGAGGTAGTCCAACTCCATCTGCCAGTTATCGCCGTATATCGTCGAACTGGTATTTGGAACCGTATGGGAAATCGTCGGGTTGTGGCTCATGAAGTAGAAACGCCCGTTCTCGATAAAACTACCCTCTCCCGCCACTTTTTCACCGGCCGGCAACGCCACCTTCCAGCCCATGTGGTTGCCGGCGCCGGCGGAATAATTCGGTTGGTTCGACGTAACACGGCGTACCGGTATCACCGTTACGCCATCCGCCAGCATGTAGTTGCGTGCGGAGAGGGTCTGCGTCAACAACGCGGTGTTGGCTACCGGCGCGCCGTCCCAGACGCCATAGGCGTAAAACACCGAGGCGTCCGTGGTATCCGCCGTGACCAGCATCTTGCCGGTCACGAAATTGACCATGTACCCGCCGTTCGGATGCAGTGCAACGCCTGGAGTCGACGTGATGGCTTGCGCAGGTGACGTCGTCAAGAGTGCCGTCGCGGTGCCGGTAGCCAGGTCGAACTTCCACATTGTGCCGTTCAGGTCGCCGGCGTAAACCCGATCGATCAAACCGTTGCCATCGCTGTCCACCGCGGCGGCCGTGGACAACCCGTTCGGGCTGGCGGCGGTGCCGTCACCCCCGGCCTTGATTGCGCTGATCAACTGGCCGGTGTTGGCATTTATGACGTACAGATATGCCGCATAGTTGCCGCCGCAATTGGTGTATGTCGGTGTGGCATGGGTACAGCCCGTGTAACTGCCAAGACCATCGTTGAAGCCATTGCCGACTATGACGGCGTCCACCCCTCCGGCCACCTTGGCCATCGTGACGGTGCCGTAGGTATAACCAAGATTGACATACGCATTGGTCGTCGTGGGACTGGCATAACTGACCTTGGTGGGCGTAATTTCCCACATGGCCTTGTTCGCCAAGGTTGCCTCGTCGGTCGCCGTCAACCCGGCACTGCCGGTGATGTCCAGCGCGTACAGCCCTTTGCCGCCCGCACCCAGGCCGCCGACCAGCACGCGTTTGCTTCCGCTCAAAATGCTTGCGACATTGATCTGGCCGTCCACGTAATAGTCGTGCACATACGGGTCGGCAGACAGACG
This sequence comes from Betaproteobacteria bacterium, assembly GCA_025360705.1. GTDB lineage: Bacteria > Pseudomonadota > Gammaproteobacteria > Burkholderiales > Burkholderiaceae_C > CAISIP01. The sequence continues at coordinate 6,832 of JANYBQ010000232.1, forward strand.
CTTCATTTTCGGCAGCAGCATCGATGGTACGTAGGCCCAGCGTTCTTGGCCTCCCCCACTTGCACTGCCGGCGGCGTTGACGGCGTGCAACATGCCGTCATTAGAGCCTACAAAAACTGTCGGGTTGACGAGGTCGTCCACAAACAGTGGACGGGAATGGATGACGTCGCCGAATGCGGTTGCGCGCTGGCGCAGGGTTCCCCCTGCATTGGGGATCTCGTTACTACGGTCGCCGCGCAGGAAGTCGAGGATCGTACTACTCGTCAGGTAACCCTGCTGTATCGCGGACAGACTATTCCAGCGAAATGCAATTTTGGTTCCGTCGTCTTTCAGCGTGGCGATAAGTCGGCCGGTGTCGAAGTTTTGCGTTTCGATAAGTGCCGCCGCATCACCGGACCAGAACACCGATTTGTCCCCAAGGGCGCCCGTGTTGCTGATCGGATAGGCCAGTAAGGTGCCGCTCCAGAACTCACGCTCGTACTGGCCGCGAAACAGAACTTCGTTGCCGGACTTGAGGTTGAAATTCGTCACTTCGTCCTGAGCGACATAACCCACCGGTGCATCCTGCGGCACAAAGACCGCCAAGGCAAAGGCCAACTTGATTGCCACCCCCAGCGCGGCCACCATGGCGAACCCGCCAATCCACAACGACTTGATCGACAACTTGAACATATGAGGACCTCTCTCAGGGACAGCTCAACACGCTGTAAAACGACTGGACGAACCTGGTGGCACCACGCGCACTAACGCCGTGTCCGGTGATCTGGTAAGTGTTGACCTGGTTGCAGCCGGAACTTGTGCGTCCGCCGACGATCTGGCTTGAGCCCTGCAGACGGTTGTTGCGCGACATCAACTCAATGTAATAACGCTGACTCGTATTGCCACCCACGCTCACCGAATTCGCGTCGCCCCAGGTCATCGAGAAAGGTTGGGTGTTTCGTGCGGTGCGGACGGTGGCGACCGTAGTCCACGGCAAAAGCTGAGGGGTCGCGGCATTGGAGCCTGGGTCGGGATCGACCGTGGGTCCGCCCCCGGCGAAAGCCGCGTTGGTGTAATTCGTGCCAGTGGAAAGCCATTGCTCGGCTGTCGTGATCGCGGCCTCGGCGTTATTCATCGCGCTGTCTTCGAACTGGAGATTCCCAGCCAGCTTGAACTG
>JANYBQ010000282.1 GCA_025360705.1 Betaproteobacteria bacterium
CGCGAAAACACTTCATGGACACAGAGCTTATCGAAGAATGCGGACTCGTTTATAAGCCGCTGCGGATAGCCCGTATGGCCAAGGCAAACAGGTTTTCATGGCAGCGCTGTCAAGCCCCTCAAGAGGCCTCGTTGAATCCCACCTCGAAATCATTCCGCCCGGTCCGGTCCTGCCCGCGCAGCAGCCACAGCGGCCGGGTCGCAAACGCCACTGGCAAACCGGACTTGCCATCGGTCGGATTGATCGCACGCTCGAACACCGAACTGCCGGGCATGTAGCGCAGTGCCACACCGGCGTGGCGTCGGGTGGAGCGGTTGACGCGCGCGCCATGGATCATGTGCACGTCGTGCATCGACATCTGGCCGGGTTGCAATTCCAGGTCGACGGCTTCGCGTTCGTCGAACACGTCATCCACCGTACGCAGATTCAGCACCAGGTCCTGCCGGTCCTCGACCAGATGGGCATAGGTGACTCCCGCGGCGTGCGACTTCGGGATCACGCGCAGGCAACCGTTCTCGGTCGTCGAGGCGTCCAGCGCCACCCATACCGTGCAATTGGCCAGCGGGCGTATCGGCCAGTACTGGCCGTCCTGGTGCCACGGCGTTTCCATGCCGTCGCCGGCCGGTTTGCAGAATACGTGGCAGCCCCACAGGATGATGTCGGGGCCAATCACCTGCTCAACCAGATCCAGAATTGCGGGCTCCATCGCGAGTTCGAGAAAGTCCCGATGCCCGCGTACGCCCTCGGTATTCTTGCCACCGTTCGATCCCACGACATGCGCACTCACCAGTTTTTCGGGCCGCACATCCGGGTTGTCGCGAATCAGTCGCTCCAGCGATGCGCGTAATCGATCGGTGCGGGCGGTTGGCAAGCTGAACTTCGGGATCAGATAACCCTGCTCCAGATACTGGCCGACTTCATCCGGTGTTAGAGCTGCCATGGTGCGGTCCCAATTCAGCCGCGCACGAACAATGTCACCAGCGCATCCGGCCCTACCTGGCGGCTCCAGTGGCCGTGCAACCGCGGATCGAAAGTGGCGCCCTCCGGCAACTTGTCGGCCGAATAGAAATGGTCGCCTGGCTTGAAGACACGCGATGACCCGTCCTGCAGGCCGATCTCCATCTCGCCCCCCAGGATAAACACCCATTGCGCTGCGCCGGTGCAATGAAACTGGCTGCGAAATCCGGGCGGGCTGTGGCGCAACTGATACCCACCCGACGCGAACACGGCCGACAACATGGACTGCGGCGAGCCCTCGGTCAACAGGATGGCCTCTTCGCGAAACTTCGCCAGGCCGTCGACGTCGGTATAAAGAATGACTTTGGTGAACTGGGACATGGGGTTAATCTCGCTCCGGTAGGTTTGAATAAAGATGGGACAACTAAGGCGCCGGAGCGCCTTGCCGCAAGGCGACCAGCACCGCATCGACGATGACCTTGGGTGGCTGCGCCACGTCGAACGTCAAAGCGTGCTCATCGGCACCGGGCGGCTCCAGTATCTTTAGCTGGCTCGCCAACAGGGACGCCGGCATATAGTGCCCTGGGCGCTGCGCGGCGCGTGTCGCCAACAGCGTGGCATCACCGGTTAAATGCACGAAGACCAGGCTGGCCGCGCCGCGCCGCAAGATGTCCCGATAAACACGTTTAAGCGCCGAGCAGGAAACTACCAGGCCCTGATGTTGCCGCAAAGCTTGTGCAAGACGATCCGACAAGAGTTCCAGCCACTCTCGCCGGTCTTCGTCGGTCAGTGCAATGCCGGACGCCATACGCGCGATGTTCCGGGCGGAATGCAACAAATCGCCTTCCAGGAACTCCAGTCCCAGAGCCTGCGCGATTTGTTCGCCGAGCGTGCTTTTGCCGCAACCCGATACACCCATCACGACCAGCAACGGATGCATATTCGTACCGATTGGGTTGCCTGGCGTTGGCGAAAGTCAGCGCCCTCAGTCGAGCCGTTTGCCGCTGCCCTGATCGAACAGGTGCGCCTTGGCGCCATCGATTTGCAAACCGACCATGTCGTCCGGCCGCACCGCCGTACGGCCATGCAGCACCACCACGAATTTGGCGTCGCCAACCTGTAGCAACAACTCGGTCTCGGCACCCGTGGGTTCAACCACGATCACCTTGGCCGCAATGCCGGAGCCCGCGTCGGTGATACCGATGTCGCCCGGACGGATGCCGTAGTGCACCGCATGGCCTTCTCCGCCAGAACCGATCCTGCCCACCGGCCAGCGGTGTCCCTGCCCTTCCACATAAGCTTGTCCCACGTTCTGACGCAGTGTGCCGCTGAACACGTTCATCGACGGCGACCCGATGAACTGCGCCACGAACAGGTTGCCGGGATGGTCGAATAATTCGAGTGGCGTGCCGATCTGCTCGATGATGCCGTCGTGCATCACCACGATGCGGTCGGCCATGGTCATGGCTTCGATCTGATCGTGGGTCACGTAAACGGTGGTGGTCTTCAAGCGCTGGTGCAGTGCCTTGATCTCGGCGCGCATCGCCACGCGCAACTTGGCGTCCAGGTTCGACAGCGGCTCGTCGAACAGGAACACCTTGGGATCGCGCACGATGGCACGTCCCATCGCCACGCGCTGACGCTGTCCGCCCGACAGCTCACGCGGAAAACGATCCAGCAGCGGGTCCAGATTCAATATGCGCGCCGCATCGCCGACGCGTTTGCCGGTCAGCGCGGCGTCCGCCTTGCGCAGCTTGAGGCTGAAAGCCATGTTGTCGCGCACCGTCATGTGCGGGTACAGCGCGTAACTCTGGAACACCATCGCGATATCGCGGTCCTTGGAGTCCAGGTCGTTGATCACGCGCCCGTCGATCGAAATTTCGCCAGCGCTGATTTCTTCCAGGCCGGCCAGCATGCGCAGCAAGGTCGACTTGCCGCAACCCGACGGACCGACCAGCACCACGAATTCGCCGTCGCTGATGTCGAAGCTGATGCCGTGAATGATCTTTACCTTGCCGAAATTCTTCTCGATCTTGTTGAATGCTACCGATGCCATGTGTCGTGTCCTTGCTCTGTGCCTGACGGTGTCAGCTCTTCACCGCGCCAGCCGTGAGGCCGGCCACCATGTAGCGCTTGAAAGTGTAATAAATCGCCGCCGGAGGCAACGCGTAAATCAGGCCGGTGGTCATCAGCAACTCCCAGGGCGAGTCGTCTGCCGAAAGGAAATTGCCCAAGGCCACGGCCAGCGTCACACTGGTGTCGTTTGATAGCAAAAGGAATGCGTACAGGTATTCATTCCAGGCCAGCAGCAGGGCATAGGTACCCACCGCCACGAGTGACGGCACCATCAGCGGCAAATACACCAGCCGGAACAGCTGTAGCGCAGTGGCGCCGTCCATGCGGGCGGCTTCGTCCAGCTCGAACGGCAGTTTGTCAGACGCCTGCTTGAGCACCCAAATGCAGTACGGCGAGGCAATCGTCACCATGGCCAGAATCAGCGCCCACTGACTGTTGAGCAGCCCGTAGTTGCCCATGGTCTTGTACATGGGCACGGCCAGAAACGCAGCGGGGATGAAATAGGTAA
>JANYBQ010000320.1 GCA_025360705.1 Betaproteobacteria bacterium
TCGATGATGCTCAATACGAGAAGGGAATCAAGGTGACTGACTCAGAGTTCGCGGCGATCCGGATTGCCCGCGACGACTTCCATGGTGAGTGGAACTCACGTCATTTCACCGAGCTTATAAAGTTCATGTTATTATTTTATGATTCCTTAGGGTTCGCACAACCGCGCCCAATAACAAGCAGGCGATGCGATTAATCACCGCAAATTGTGCGGTGATTAATGAGCTTATTCGCCGCAAGACGGCGCCGAAAACACGGCATCGGTATTTAGGACGAGAGTCGGGTATGGCGCGAATTTGCTGCCGCAATAGCGCGAAACCCATCTGACACCCGGGTATCTCCCGCCGCTTCCGTCCAGAACGCGGTGGCCGAAGCTTGGGCCCCATCCCACTCGGGCAGCGTGGCGGCAGTGGGCAGCAGGGTGCGGGCATCGATGGCGGTCAGCAGATTGCGCGCGGCCATGCGGTTGGTGGTGGCGGCCCAGTTGTCCATCTCGCCCACGTACATGCCTGTGGCTTGACGACTTAAGGATTACCGAGGTAATCGCGCTTGCCGATCTCCACGCCGTTGTGGCGCAGGATGTTGTACGTGGTGGCAACGTGAAAGTAGAAGTTCGGCACCGCATGGCCGAGCAGGAATTGCATGCCGGTGTAATGGGTTTCCTTGTCGCCGCGTTTGGTCACGATGGCCTTGTCTTCCGTGCCGTCGATCCGCGCCGCCGGCACGCTCTGGATGAACGCGATGGTTTTGGCAATACGGGTTTTTAGCTCGGCCAGCGTCGTTTCGTTGTCCTCGAACGCCGGGGCGTCCACGCCCGACAGGCGCGCTACCACGCCTTTGGCCGTGTCGCAGGCAATCTGCACCTGCGAGGTCATGGGCAACATGTCCGGAAACATGCGGTCGCCGGTCAGCGTGGCGTCGGCGATTTTTTTGGCGTCGATATGCGCCTGCGTCTTGTCTAGAATTTTTGACAGGTTGCCGAGGATATTGACAAAACGCGGCACGCTGGCTTGGTACATGGAGATGGTCATGGAAGTCCTGGAAAAGGGTTTGGGTGAGAGCGCATCTTAAATACAAATCCATCGGCCCGCGCCATCTGTGTGTGATGCCACACAGTCATGACAGCGAATCCGGGCAAAGCACCGACCCCGCAACACGCGACGCGATGTTGCGTTTCCTGAGCGGGCGCGACGAAGTTACCGAGAAGTGCGCTGGTTGTTTTCGAGCCCGATAGCCGCGAATAACTGCAAAATACTCCTTCCATCCCCAGCCGAGAATTGAAATGAACAACCCGATTGCCAGTAACGATGCGGCCTCCGATGCCCTGGTGCTGTTTGGCGTCACCGGCGATCTGGCCGCCAAGAAGATCTTTCCTGCGCTCTATGCCATGTGCAAACGCGGCACATTGAACGTGCCGGTGATCGGTGTCGCGTCGTCGCCGTGGACCATCGAGCAACTCCGCGCACGGGCGCGTGAAAGTGTTGAGCGCGATGGTCCGGTAGACGATCCGGCGGCACTGGAGCGGGTACTGAGTTTGCTGCGCTACGTCAGTGGCAACTACAACGACAGCGCTACTTTCGACGCTGTGAAGCAGGCGCTTGGCAACACCCGGCACCCGGCCTTCTATCTGGCTATTCCGCCGGCGCTGTTTCCCACCGTCATTCGCGGCATTGGAGCGGCAGGGCTGGCGGCGAATGCACGTGTCATCGTCGAAAAGCCGTTCGGCCGCGACCTGGCTTCGGCGCGCGAACTCAACCGCATTGCGCTGGAGGTGTTCCCCGAAGACGCCATCTTCCGCATCGATCACTTTCTGGGCAAGGAGGCGATCATGAATATTCTGTACTTTCGTTTCGCCAATTCCTTTCTCGAACCGATCTGGAACCGCAACCATGTGGACAGTGTGCAAATCACGCTGGCGGAGGATTTCGGCGTTCAGGGCCGGGGTACGTTTTACGAAAGTGCCGGTTGCCTGCGCGACGTGGTGCAAAACCACCTGTTCCAGATCGTTGCGTTGCTGGCCATGGAGCCGCCCGCGCGACGTGGTTTCGGTGCCGTGCACCGCAACAAGACCGATATTTTTGAGGCCATGCGGCCGCTTGGGCCAGACGATATCGTGCGTGGTCAGTATGCGGGCTATCGCGACGAGGCGGATGTCGCCAGGGACTCGGATGTGGAGACCTATTGCGCGTTGCGTTTACATATCGACTCCTGGCGCTGGGACGGCGTTCCCTGGTATCTGCGATCGGGAAAATTGTTGCCCACTACAGCATGTGAAGTGGTGGTGCGGCTCAAGCCGCCGCCGCAAAACCTGTTCGCCGATTCGGCCGAGCGCGAGTACGCCAACTATCTGCGTTTTCGTTTATCTCCGCATTCTGCGATTGCGCTGGCGGCCCGCGTAAAACGCGCCGGCAAGGATTTTTTGGGGGATCAGAAGGAGCTTTTTGTGGTGGAGGATGAGGCGGGGGAACAGTCACCCTATGAGCGGCTGTTGACCGACGCGATGACCGGCGACGGCGCCCTGTTTACGCGTGAAGATGCAGTCGAGGCAGCCTGGGCCGTGGTAGAGCCGATCCTTGGCGAGCATCCCCCGGTAATCGCTTACCAGCCAGGGTCATGGGGGCCACCGGCAGCGAACCACTTCATCGCACCCGATGGCGGCTGGAGCAACCCCGATTAGCCGCCGCGGCAAGTTGTGACGAGGTGAGGATTAGTCCTACATAACGATGAGAATTTACCCGGTAACCAGCGCTGCCGCCCCTCGCTACGATGCAGGCGGGATGAGTTTGTTGCAAGCAGTTATTTGTTGCAGGGGCCCGTTCCTACCAATCAACTTCTTACTCGAACGGTCATGATGATGAAGAACGGCGATTCGATGGGCATGTCCGGAATGATGATGAAGCAATAGGTCACGGCACAGCGGGCTATCCGTTGGCCATGTTTCGCCCGTAGGGGCATTTAGTTTAATTTTTGAAGGACCAATATCATGAACAAAGATCAAGTCAAAGGCTCCGTGAAAGACGCTGCGGGCAAAGTGCAGGAAAAAGCGGGCCAGATGGTAGGCAGCGAATCCCAGAAAGCCAAAGGCCTTCAAAAGCAGGTAGAAGGCAAAGTCCAGAAGGGCATCGGCGATGTCAAGGAAGCGGTGAAAGACGCGACGCGCAAGTAAACGGGACGCGGTGGTATGCCCTGATGCGGCGCCATCGCGCTCTCCGATTGAATTAGCGGGTACCGCCCAGCAGTAGGCGGATGCTAGCCGACCTCCCTATTCGAACATCCGCCGCGCGTGCAAGCCCAAGCCTTGGGCAACGCTGGCAAAGCGGTTACCGCGCATCACGCGCGCGGTTGGAAAGCGCTTGGCAATGCGGTCGGCCAGTGGCTTCAAACCGGTGGACCCGCCGGTGAAATACAAAGCGTCTACGCGCTCCCGCGCCAGCCCGGCCTGGGCCAGCGTGCAGTCAGCGGCGCAGGTGATGCGCTCGAGGTCGTCGTCGATGGCCCCGATCGCGTCGGCTTGCTTCATCGCCACCTTCAGGCCAGCTTTCAGCACGCCCAAGTCGATGGTGGCGTCGTTACCTTCAGCTACTGCGATTTTGGCCAATTCGGCGCGCCCGATCAGCGCATGGCCGAGCCGTTGTTGGATCACCTTCATCAGCCGCGTATGCTGCGCGGGGTCCGAATAAAAGCTGTTCATGCCCTTGAGTTCTGCTGCGCGGCCCGGCCCGTACACGGTGTTGATCAAGTGCCAGGTGGCCAGGTCGAAATAGACTTTGCTCGGCACTTCACGACCGGTCGGTCCCAATCCGCGATAACCGCAGGTGGGCAAGATGCTGGAGATCTCGATCTGCCGGTCGAAGTCGGTGCCGGCTATGTGCACCCCATGGTTGGCCAGAATGTCGTCCTTGCGGTCCAGGCGCTGGCGTCGTTGGGGCCCGACACGCACCAGCGAGAAGTCGGAAGTACCGCCGCCGATGTCGACTACCAGCACCACCTGCTCGCGGTCCACAGTGGTCTCATAGTCCAGCGCGGCGGCGATCGGCTCGAACTGGAAGCGGATGTCGATAAAACCCACCTCGTGCGCGGCCTGTTCCAGCGCTGCCTGCGCGGCCGCGTCGCGCTTGGCATCGTGGTCTACAAAAAACACCGGCCGGCCCAGCACCACGCGGCTCAGCGTGTGGCCGGCCTGGTGCTCGGCCATGGTCTTGAGGTGTCGCAGGTCGCCGGCTACCACGTCGAGATAACGCACCGAGCGGCCCCCGCCGACATCGGTGGCCTGGGTCGCCAGCGTGGAGCCGAGGATGCTTTTCATCGAGCGCATCAGACGGCCTTCGATGCCCTCCACGTACGCCGCCACCGCAGCGCGTCCATAACTGCGCTGCGGCTCCTGGTATGCCCCAAGCCCTTCCACCGCGTAGAACACGGCGGTCGGCATGGTGGGGTGACCAGACTCTAGTTCAACCAGTTGCACGCCGGTGCCGGACGGCAATGCGATAGCTGAATTGGAGGTGCCGAAATCGATCGCGCAAAAGCCGGACATGTGGAGTTGGATGGGCCCGGTCTTGGGCGGACAGTGCAGGGCAGGGACGGCGGAAGGACGCGATTCTAGTGCCTGCGCGGCGGCGCTGTGGCCGCGCGTTTTCGTCATGCATACTGGCTGCGTGACAGCACGCCCCGCACCACCCCCCACCGGGCATCCGCCAGCGTCCCTGCCTTTTGCCGCCCTGGGCCTTTCTTCCGCGCTTGTGCGGGCTGCCGGCGAAGCCGGTTTCACGGTGCCCACGCCGATCCAGGTACAGGCCATTCCGGCCGTTCTACGCGGGGCGGACCTGTTGGGTTCGGCGCAGACCGGTTCGGGCAAAACAGCTGCCTTCGTGTTGCCGATGCTGCAGTTGCTGCAGTTGCTGCAGTTGCTGCAGGAGGTGCCCACCCAGACGCCGCGACGCGTGCGCGCGCTCATCCTGGTGCCCACGCGTGAACTGGCCGCGCAGGTCGGGGAAGTCGTGCGCGGGTTGGCGCAACACCTGCCGCGGCCTACCAAAGTGGCGCTGTTGTTCGGCGGCGTGTCAGTCAACCCGCAGATGATGGGTTTGCGCGGCGGAGCCGACGTGGTGGTGGCTACTCCAGGGCGTCTGCTGGATCTGGTGGATCACAACGCACTCCGTCTTTCGTCGGTTGCGCTGCTGGTGCTGGACGAGGCGGATCGCCTGCTTGACCTGGGATTTGCGGACCAGTTGACACGGGTGCTGGCGCTGTTGCCGGCCAAAAGGCAGACGCTTTTCTTCTCGGCTACTTTTCCCACCGCTGTGCAGGCTCTGGCCACGACCTTGTTGCACCAGCCGGTGCGGATCGAGGTGACGGCCGGCGCGGGTAGCGAGCCGGTCATCCTGCAACGCGTGATTCAGGTGGACCCTGCCCGCCGCACGGAGCTGTTGCGCCTACTGATCAACGACCAGGCCTGGGACCGCGCGCTGGTGTTTGTCGCCACCCAGTACGCGGCGCAACATGTGGCGTGGAAGCTGTACAAAAATGGCCTCTTTGCAACGCCTTTCCATGGTGGCATGACCCAGGGCGCACGAACGCAGGTGCTGGCCGAATTCAAAAGCGGGCAATGGGACGTGCTGGTGACCACCGATCTGGCCTCACGCGGCATCGACATTGCGCAATTGCCCGTGGTGGTGAACTACGACCTGCCGCGTTCCGCCACGGACTATGTGCATCGCATTGGCCGCACCGGCCGCGCCGGTGAAAACGGCCTGGCGGTAAGTTTTGTAAGCGCCGATACCGAGGCGCACTTAGCACTGATTGAAAAGCGCCAGCACCTGGCCTTGCCGCGCGAACAAATAGCCGGTTTCGAGCCCGGCGAGATGTCTGCCCCGGTCGATTTGGCGCTGGTGCCGGGAACTGGTGGAATCAAGGGCAAACGCCCGAGCAAGAAAGACAAGCTGCGCGCCGCGGCGGCCCGTGGGGGCTAGGAGCCTGTGGGGTCGGCTGGCATCTGCGCGTCGGCTGCGGGCCGCGCCTTGCGGTGACCCGGCTTGGCCAGGATTTCGATGTAGAACTTCTCGCCGGCTTCCTTGGCCACGGCATCGATCGACGCCGTGATCGTGGCCAGGTGCACCACCTCGGCCGCCTCGGGTGTGAGGCCAAATTTGCAATCGAAGTCCCAATAGTCCACGCCTTGCGGCAACACCCGCCGCCGCTCGCGTTTTATGTATTTGCGAATCTCGTGTTTGACCGCCTCCAGAACCCGGTCGCGGTGCTTTCCTTCGATGGAGAGTTGAAAAGTTTTCTTCATGGTCGATGGTACCGCTTGCTAAAGTGAGGTCTTGCATAAGGAAGGCGGAATTTCATGGCGCGAACCAGTGAATGGGCGGGCAAAGTGCTGGCTTTGGTCCGGGGCGGCAACACGGATGCGGCGATCGCACAGATCAAGGTCGCGCCGACCGTCAAGGACTTGAAGGCTCTTCTTGCCGCGATGATCGTGCACCGGCTGACCGGGCGTTGGCGCGACGTGGACGCGGCCATCGCGGATAACACGGCCGCGCTTTCGGCGCCCAGGCTGCATCGGTCGCCATAGCGCAAACGCCAACGCGCGTCACCAGTCGCTCACTCCCGCTTCAGCAAATGAAAATTGAGCAGCCGCGTCGCGATCACCGTCTCGGCCAGAAAGCACAGCAGAGCCATCAGAAAACACCCCACACCCGACAGGAAGCCGCCTACCGCCCAGCGGCTGATCTGGAAGCCGGTGGTCTCGCCCAGAAAAAGCAGGATGATGGTCAGGCCGATCAGAAAGGCGCAACACGTCAACAGCGCAATGCAGGCATTCGCCAGGCGCCCGCGCATGCGCAACTCGCCCAGTTCGGTAAATGCACGCGCCAGGAATTCCGCGTCGCCCGATGTGCGTGCCTTGTCTTCCACCAGCCGTGCGCGGTCGATGATGCGCGCCAGCCGACCGGCCACGGCCCCGATCATTCCGGACACGGCCGTCATCAGAAACACTGGCGCCACGGCCAGCTGGATGCCGTGCGTAATGATGTCGGAGTCGAGGGGGAGCGGCATGAGGCGGGGGTGGGAGTATTTACGCTCGGCATTATCTGCCGATGACGCTACTGCCGGATTGACCGGATCGTTTGAATACAACCGTGGTCGGTTAAAAAGAGTGATTTGATTTAACTCTTTTTAAGGCGCTAAAGCGCTTCACGCGGGCAGTACTTGCCGGGTCCACGTACCCCCCGTGCTAGGCTAGCAGCACCGGCTTACGCCGCCACGCAAATGGAGACACAGTGATAGAAAAACACCTCGACATCCTCACCGAAGACGGCGCGATGAACAGCTTTGTCGTTCACCCGGAAGAAGGCGGCCCATTTCCGCTGGTGCTGTTCTACATGGACGCACCGGGCAAGCGTGAAGAGCTGCACGACATGGCGCGACGGATTGCCGCCGTGGGTTATTACGTGATGCTGCCCAACCTGTATTACCGCAAGACGCGCGAGTTCACGCTGGTGCGCGACGAGGCCGGCATGGCCGGTATGTTCAGGCTGATGGACCATCTGGCCAACGCGCTGGTGGTGCGCGATACCGAGGCGATGCTGCGTTTCGCGGATGCCCAGCCGCAGGCCGATGCAAGCCGCGTAGGCGCGGTCGGTTACTGCATGAGCGGGCCGTTCGTGATGGCGGTGGCCGCGGCTTTTCCGGAGCGCATCAAGGGTATCGCGTCTATCCATGGCGCCAACCTGGTCACGGATCGCGAGGACTCGGCCCATCGGATGGCGCCGCGTATTCGCTGTGAAACCTACATCGCCTGCGCCGAGATCGACAAATGGGCACCGCCGGAAACCATCGCCCAGCTGGAGGCCGCGTTGCAGGACGCCGGCACGCCGCACCGCATCGAGTGGTATCCGGGAGCGCAGCACGGCTTTGTGTTCCCGCACCGCACGGGCGTCTACGACCAGCCTTCCGCCGAGCGGCATTGGGAAAGGTTGTTTGCGCTATTTCGGCGTACGCTGGGACAAGCGGGTTGAGCTGTCAGGACTGTCCTGAGTTTGGCGCGGAGTTGGAGAACGCGCTTTCAGGGCGTCAAGCAAGCGCCATGCAAGCCATGCGGCCAGCGCGGCCACCAGCGCGCCGCCGCCAAACAATGCCAGCGACGCGCGCGAAACTATCTCCGCCGTCAGGTTGCGGTCCATGCCGATGGAGTTTCCAACCAGGCCGGCCAGCGCCGCGCTGACGGCCCCGCCGACGCCGCCCAAAGTCGGTATGGCTCCCGCGGTCGCGTCCTCTTGCCCGGGCTGCGCCGCGGCCATCACGCGCTGGTTTAAAAACGCGTTCGAGACGCCGAAACCGATACCCACCAGCACCATGGATAAGGCCACCAGCGCCAGCGGTTGCGCCGCCAAAGTGAGCGCCAGGCCGGCCAGGCCAAAAACCAATACCGCCGGCCCCGACAAAATCGCCGCATTCTGCCAACGCGCATGCAAGGGCCCGACGATGATGGCAAAAACGGTCCATGCGATGGCATGAATGGCACCGAAATAACCGGCCATGGTCGGAGTCAAGCCGCGGTGCAGTTGCAGGATGTAGGGGCCGTACACATACACGGAGGCCTCGGACAGCGGCATCAGCAACAGCACCCACAAACCCAGCGACGCGGGGTGGCGCAGGTTGGGGAAGGCCGTGGGGAAAAGGTGTGTCCTGGAGCGGCGGTCGAGGCGCAGCACAAGCGCCATCAACGCAAAGCCCGCCAGCACCGACATGAATCCGAGGAAGGGATGGGGCAAGCGGTCGGCCGCCGCGATGGCCATGACGCCTAGCGCGAGCAACAACAAACGCAGCAAAGGCGCCTCCTGCGCGCGGACCACATGTTTCTGCCGCCGCAGGATGGCCCAGCCGAGTATTTGCATCGGAATTGGCAGCAATGCGGCGCAGACAAAAGCCGCGCGCCATGAGGATATTTCCGTCAGCCAGCCGCCCAACAGCGGACCGATCACGATGGCGATTGCCCAGCTCACGGCCTGCGAGCCGAACACGCGCGGTACCAGCGCGTTGGGAAACAGTTCGCGCACCAATGCATAACTCAGGGCCACCAGCAAACCTTCACCCAGGCCTTGCAGCGCGCGGCCCGCGAGAATCAAAAAGATGGAGGGAGCAATTGCTGAAATTACGCCACCGGCCATCACCACAAAACCAGCGATCACCATCGCCTTGAGCGCACCCAGCCGTCCCTTGGCCGGCGCCATCATCGCGCCGCCCAGGATCGAAGTGACAAGATAAACACTGGTCGCCCAGCTCAGATAAGCCGCGGCATTTAGTTCCTCCACCGCACTTGGCATGGCCGTCGTCGCCATGTACCAGATCGTCGCATGCATCGCCACGCCCAGGTTGACCAGCAGCAGCGGCGCCAGGTTGCCGCGTCGAAGAAGAGTGGGGTTGTCGGTCATCGGAAGTAGCGCCGCTGGTTGAGCGCGTAGCGTGCATCTTGTAGCCACCACAATGCGCCGTGACGCGGGCAGTGTACCGCGCGCCGCGCAAGCTTGAGCGGCGCGCTGCCAAGCCAACTACGACATCGCGGTCGCGCGAGACCCTACTTCCCGCCACCATGCGCATCCTCTACAAAATCGCCCTCGGTCGCTTGCTCTTGCGGCAAAGCCTAAAGGTTCGCATAACGCGCTGGGACTGGAACGTCACAAACATGAAGGCTTATACAAACCTCAGCGGCAAATTTTATTTGTACCTTCAAGCAGGCAACACGGCACTAGCTCACATCGAGCTGCAGTGCACGGATAAAAGGCACCCATCGTGCCCGCTGGGCCTGCCCGTAGGCGTCGGCCTGTTCCGGCGTCGAAGGGCCAAGGCTTTGGGACGCGCCTTGGGCCAGCCGGTCTTTCAGGGCTGGCAGGGTCAGCGCCTTGTTAAGCGCGGCATTGAGTTTTTCCAGCACCTCGGACGGCGTTTTGGCCGGTGCAATCAGGTTGTTCCAGGTGGTGGCCTCGTAGTTGACCAGACCCTGCTCGGCAAACGTGGGCACATTGGGGTAGGCCACGCTGCGTTTCTGGCCGGAGACCGCCAGCAGTTGCGCCCGGCCTTGCTGGGCGATCGGCCCGGCCGAGATAAAGCCGTCGAACAGCAGGTTTACGTGGCCGCCCGACAGGTCGATCAGCGCCGGGCCATTGCCTTTGTACGGAATGTGCAGCAGCGAAATGTCCGCCGCCTTGGCAAACGCTTCACCCACGATGTGGCTGATGGATCCCGTGCCGCCGGAGCCGTAGGTCACCTTGCCTGGATTGGCCTTGGCGTGGGCGATCAGCCCCTGAAGTGTTTTGGGCATGTCGTTGCCGGCCACCAGCACCAGTGGCGTATGGGCCACCAGGCCGATGGAACGCAGGTCGCGCTCGACGTCGAACGGCAAGGTCTTGTACAGACCCACGTTCATGACCAGTTGCGAGCTGGTGCCCAATCCGATGGTGTAGCCGTCGGGCGCGGCCCTGGCCACCGCGTCGGTGCCGATGGAGCCGCCGCCGCCGGTGCGGTTTTCAACAACGATGCTCTGGCCGAGGATATCGCCCATGGAACGCGCCAGTTCGCGCCCGATGATGTCGTTGCCGCTGCCGGTGCCGAACGCCACCACCAGCCGGATCGGTTTGCTGGGGTAGCTTTGTGCGTGCGCGACGATGGATGCCACCGGCAACAAGGCAGCGCCGGTAGCTACGCCAAGGATCGTGCGGCGGGTGTATATCGCGTTGGTTTTCATGCTTGACTCCTTTGCATTTTTGAAATGCATTTTGCCAACCAGACTCAAGCCGGCGCCATCTGATTTAGCAGCGCCGCGGAAATCCGCATCGGCATGGACAGCAGTATTTGCGCCATGCCTTTCCCCAGCGGGTCGTTGCGCATCGATGCCATGCCGCCGCCGTCCAGCGCCTGCTCGCAGACAAAGTTGAAAGCGTGGATGCCCGGCACCTCGAATCGCGTCACCCGGCCCTTGACCAG
>JANYBQ010000333.1 GCA_025360705.1 Betaproteobacteria bacterium
GGCACGAGCTGTTTCGGACGGCGCGAGGACTTCGTCGATATTCGCCTGGTGGACGATCAGGGCCACGATGCCGCGGTCGATGCACCGGGCGAACTGCTGGTGCGCTCGGCCGGAGACGATGCCCGGCGTTATTTCTTCTCCGGCTACCTGAAGGACGAAGCAGCGACGCGCGAAGCCTGGACCGACGGCTGGTTCCATACCGGCGACCTGGTGCGGCGCGATGGCGCCGGCAATTTCTTCTTCGTGGACCGCAAGAAAAACGTGATTCGCCGCAGCGGCGAAAACATCTCGGCGGTTGAAGTCGAGAGCGTGCTCAACCAGCATCCGGACGTCAAGGCATCGGCCGTGGCCGCCACGCCCGACGCGGTGCGCGGGGACGAAGTGCTGGCCTGCATCGTGCTGCGCGACGGGCTTGCCGCGCCCGACCACGAGCGGCGTGCGCAAATCGCCGCCGGCATCGTGCGGCACGCGCTCGAACAGCTTGCCTACTACAAGGCGCCGGGTTACGTGGCCTTTGTTGATGCCCTGCCGCTTACGCCGTCGCAGAAGATCCAGCGCGGGCAATTGCGTGACATGGCGCAGACGCTGCCGGCGCAGCCGCATTGCGTGGACACACGCGCCATGAAAAAGAGGCAAACGTGACACGGCGCCTGTCGTATGAAGGCGTCGCGGTCGCGGTTCCCGTCACCGTGCCCTATGTGCGTTACTCCACCCACGGCGCGCACTGGTTCATCGGCCAGGCCGTCGCGGCGCTGGTAAAAGCCAGCGGCGTGGCGAAGGAGCAGATAGACGGCCTGTGCCTCAGCAGCTTCTCGCTCGCGCCCGATACGGCGGTAGGCGTCACGCAGCATCTCGGGCTGTCGCCGCGCTGGCTCGACCACGTGCCCACCGGTGGCGCGTCGGGCGTAATGTGCCTGCGCCGCGCCGCGCGCGCCGTACAGGCCGGTGACGCCGACATCGTGGCTTGCGTGGGCGCCGACACCAACCATGTCGACTCGTTCCGCCAGACGCTCGGCAGCTTCAGCGACTTTGCGCGCGACGCGACTTATCCGTATGGCGCGGGCGGCCCGAATTCGGTCTTCGCCTTCATCACCGCCAACTACATGCGCAGCTACGGCGCGAAGCGCGAGGACTTCGGCCGCATCGCGGTGGACCAGCGCACCAACGCACTGGGCAACCCGTACGCGATGTTCAGGAAGCCGCTGACCCTGGACGAGTACATGGACGCGCGCCCGGTCTCCGAACCGATCCATCTGTTCGACTGCGTGATGCCGTGCGCCGGCGCCGAAGCCTTCCTCGTCATGACCGCGCAGCGTGCACGCGATCTGGGTCTTGCGCACGTCGCAATCCGCGGCACGATCGAGCGGCACAATGCATTCGCCGACGATCCGATGATGGTGCGCGGCGGCTGGCTGAAGGACCGCGACGATCTGTATGCGCAGGCCGGCGTGAAGCCCGCCGCGCTCGATTTCGTGCAGACCTACGACGACTACCCGGTGATCGTGATGATGCAGTTCGAGGACCTGGGCTTCTGCGAAAAGGGCGAGGGCCCGGCCTTCGTGCGCTCGAACACCATGACCTCCGGCGGCAGCTTCCCCAACAACACCAGCGGTGGCCAGCTCTCGGCCGGGCAGGCCGGTGCGGCGGCTGGCTTTCTCGGCATGGTCGAGGCGATCCGGCAACTCACGGGGCAAGCCGGACCGCGCGCGGTGTCCGATGCCGAACTCGGCCTGGTCGCCGGTTTCGGCATGGTCACCTACGACCGCTGCCTGTGTACCGGCGCCGTGATCCTCGGGAAATCGCCATGACGATGCCTCTGATGCAGCCCCCGCGCAAGAACCCGATCCTGCGCACGCGGCAGATGAACCTGCCGCCAGCGGCGCGTGGCCGGGTCGCGCTGGGGATCACCGCCGCCGCGGCGCAGGGCCGCTTCGAGCTGCAGACCTGCGAGGACTGCGGTGCAGTGCAGTACCCACCGCGCGAGGCCTGCCACAAATGCCTTTCACCGCGCCTGCTTTGGCGCGAGCAGACCGGCGAGGGCGTGCTGCTCAGCACCACCACGCTGCACCACAGCAACGATCTGTACTTCCGCGAGCGCCTGCCATGGCGGCTGGGCCTGGTGCATCTCGATGTCGGGCCTACGCTGATGGTGCACCTGCACGGTGACGTTGCGTGCGACCTTGCCAGCGATGCAAGCGGTGTGACAGCGGCGCCCGTGCGGGTTCGCGTGGGCGCGCGGCTGGACCGTACCGGCCAGGCCGTGCTGATTGGATTTCCGAATAAAGGGAGCCCCGAGATGGCCGACGACAAAATGCTGCGCGAGATGACCAGCGACCCGAAGTTCCGCAAGGTGCTGGTGACCGATGGCAAGACCGAAGTGGGGCAGGCGATCGTGCGTGCGCTGGTCATGGCCGGCGCCGACACCGTATGGGTGGGCCATGCCGAACCCTGGAAGAAGACCGGCGCACTGGACGACATCGCGGCACTGCCCCAGGTAACGCTGGTGCCGCTCGACCTCACCGATGGCCGCTCGGTCACCGGGCTGGCGGGGGCCATCGGCGGCAAGGTCGACATCGTCATCAACAACGCCGAAGTGCACCGCGGTTTCGGCATCGGCGCGCGCCGCGGCACCGACGTGGCCAGGGCCGAGATGGACATCAACTACTTCGGCCTGCTGCGCCTGGCGCAGGAGTTCGGGCCGGCGCTCAAGGGCCGCTCCGCCGACGGGCCGACGGGC
>JANYBQ010000340.1 GCA_025360705.1 Betaproteobacteria bacterium
CGATCGGTCGCGGTTGAAAAGATGGGTTGCCGGTTATTGCCTCGCTGGAGGACGTGATAAGGATGACCGGGAACTGCCAGACGCGCAAGACGGGCCATCAAACAAACCCTGACACTTAGAACCTATCCGTGAATAAGGCGGCCCTGCGCCGGGGTCCCAAGGGGTACAGGCGTAGGAACTGGACTCGCCGTGGTGCTCTGGCACCACAAGCGGCTTGCGACACCCGCCTGTGCCCCTTGGTACCCCAGCCCGAAGGGTTGTGACGATAAAGCGCGTCTGTGTCGTTGCAAACCTTGCCCAGGGGCCTACCCTGGGCTGCGGCTTGCGCCTAGCATCCATCGCTTTCTCGTCACAACGCAGGGTCGCCTTATTCACGGATAGGTTCTTAATACTCCACCGGGAGCGGGTCGAGCGAGCGCCAAATATACCAAGTCGCCACGCTGCAATACGGAGTCCACGCGCAGGCCACCTCGCGTGCATCGCTGCGGCTGACCGAGTCTCCCGAAAAATAATTTTTGCTGATGCCGGTGATCAGGCCCACGTCGTCGAGCGGCAAGATATTGGGCCGCATCAAATGGAAAATCAGGAACATCTCGGCGGTCCAGCGGCCAATGCCGCGGATGCCCACCAGTTCGGCAATGATGGCTTCGTCATCCATCGTTGTCCATGCACCGACCTCGATCGCTCCGCTATCGAAATGCAAAGCCAGGTCGACCAGGTACTCGACCTTGCGCGCCGACAAACCAGCCGCGCGCATGTCGTCTACCTTGAGCTTCAGCACATTGGGCGGACTCATTTTGCGCGGCAGCAAGGCAAAGCGGTCCCACACCGCCTGTGCCGCCTTTACAGATATCTGCTGGCCCACGATGCTGCGCGCGAGCGTGGTGAAAGGATCTCCGCGCGTCTGCAAGCATGCGCCGTCGGATTGGGCAATCAGCCGCTTCATGACGCGGTCTTTGCGGGTCAGGTGTTTACACGCTTCGTCCCAATAGCAGGGCTTTACATGGACCACCTCGGGGGAACTGGTAACAGTTTTAGCCTGGGTCATTGCGAACGCTCCCACGTCGTTGCGCTGGCGGAGTCCTTGAGTACGATGCCCCGATCGGCCAACACCTTGCGAATGCGATCGGCCTCGGCGAAATTCCTGGCCTGCTTTGCAGCCGCGCGCTGGGCGATCAGCACATCGATGCCGCCGTCGTCGGCCGGGCCACCCTGCAAAAACGCGCTAGCGTCGGCCTGCAACAAGCCAAGACAGGCACCTAGCGCCTTGAGCAGCCCCGACAGTTCCGTCGATTGGGTCTTGTTGACCTCGCTCGCCAATTCAAACAACACCGCTACTGCCTCGGGTGTCCCAAAGTCTTCGTCCATCGCGGACTTGAAACGCGCCGCGTAAGGGTCGGCCCATTCAAGTTTTACCTGTACCGGCTTGACCAGATGAAGCGCCGTATACAGACGCCTAAGAGCGGCACGCGCATCGTCCAGATGTAAGTCGCTGTAGTTCAGGGCACTGCGGTAATGCGCGCGCACCAGAAAAAAGCGCACGGTTTCGGCGTCGTATCGGGCCAGCACTTCGCGGATGGTAAAAAAGTTGCCCAGGCTCTTGGACATCTTCTCGTTGTCCACGCGCACAAAACCGTTGTGCACCCAAAATTTCGCCAGTGGTTTGTTGTTGGCACCTTCGCTCTGCGCGATTTCGTTCTCATGGTGCGGAAACTGCAAGTCCATTCCGCCGCCATGGATGTCGAATGTTTCGCCCAGTGTCTGTCCGCACATCGCCGAACACTCGATGTGCCAGCCGGGCCGGCCCGAGCCGAATTCGCTGTCCCATTTGGCGTCGTCGGGCTCCGCCGGTTTGGCGGATTTCCACAGCACGAAATCAAGCGGGTCCTGCTTGCTGTCATCGAGAACCGCCACGCGTTCACCGGCACGCAATTCGTCCAGCGACTTGCCCGACAACTTGCCGTATCCAGGGAACTTGCGCACCGAGAAGTTGACGTCACCGCTGCCGGAGCGATAAGCCAGACCTTTAGTTTCGAGACGCTTGATCAGGTCAAGCATCGGCGCGATGAATTCCGTCGCGCGCGGCTCCAAGGTGGGGGCCTCCATTCCCAGCGCGCCGATATCGCGCTGCATGGCCTCGATCATCTCGTCGGTCAAAGCGCGGATCGTGACGCCGCGCTCGACCGCGCGTTTGATGATTTTGTCGTCGATGTCGGTGATGTTGCGCACGTAGGTGACACGCAGTCCACCGGCCTTGAGCCAGCGCTGCACGATGTCGAACGCCATCATCATGCGAGCATGGCCGACATGGCAAAGATCGTAGAGGGTCATGCCACATACATACATGCGCACATGCCCCGCTTCGAGCGGGAAAAACGGTTCGATCGCACGCGACAGCGTGTTGTGGATACGCAAACTCATGGGTGAATGGAAGGCGACTTGGGCAGGCTGGGCGATTGGGCTACGGCCTGGGCGGACATGGATGACTTGGAGCGCGGTGTGGGTGTTGGCAAAGCGGTGAACGGAACCCCTGAGCGGCACCCCTGGGCTACAATCCAACGCAGTATAAGGCCCCGGTGTCCGGGTTTGCAACGCGCCAATTTCAGGAAACTCGATGATGCTTGAGACCCCTCGCATTTGCCGCTGCATACGCCTGGGTTTGCTGATCTCGTCGCTTGCCTGCACGGCCGCGTTTGCCGACGATTACACACCCGTCAACACGCTGTTGCGCAACGGGCAGTTGAACGATGCAATGGTCAAGGCCGACGAGTACCTGCTGAAAAATCCGCGCGACCCGCAGATGCAATTTCTGCGTGCCTTGATCCAGCAGGACGGTGGCAAACAGGCCGACGCGATTGCCTCTTACTCCAAATTGATAGAGGCTTATCCCGAGCTGCCGGAGCCGTATAACAACGTCGCCGTTCTGTATGCCGCGCAAGGGCTGTACGACAAGGCGCGCACCGCGCTCGAGATGGCCACCCGCACCAGCCGCAGTTACGGCACTGCCTATGAAAATCTGGGTGATGTGTATGCACGGCTTGCGACTCAGTCCTATATCCAGGCACAACAACTGGAGCCCGGCAACACCACCATCGCGCCCAAGCTGGCCTTGATCCGCCAACTCATCGGCAATCCGGTGCCAGCCAGAAGCGCGGCACCCACGGACCGGACCCGCCCGCCTACACCGGCCGCCTCTACCGCCAGGTAGTCGGGCGCGGAGACGCAGCGCGCGTATCGCAAGATTCTGGAAAGACACACACGTGACCCTGCTGCGTAATTTATTGACCCGCCGCGCCATGCTGCTCATTGCCGTGTTGGTCATAGGCCGGTCGGCTGCACTGGCCCAGGAAACGCCCAAGGTGAAATTCAGCACCACAGCCGGTGACTTCGTTGTCGAGCTGTACCCCGACAAGGCGCCCAAGACGGTCGAGAACTTTCTGCGATACGTCAAGGACAAACACTACGACGGCACGATCTTCCACCGTGTGATTGAAAACTTCATGGTGCAAGGCGGTGGTTACGACACGCATTACGTCGAGAAAAAAACCCGGCCTTCCGTGGTGCATGAGGGACGCGAGGCATTGGGCAAAGGCGGATCGAAAAATGTCGTGGGCACGCTGGCAATGGCACGTACCGCCGACCCCAATTCAGCCAGCGCGCAGTTCTTTATCAACGTCAACGACAACGCGTTTCTCGACCCTACATTGATTCCGTCCGGCGACCCAGTGCCCAAATTCGAATATCAAGGCCGGGTGTATGAAAATACGCCGCGCGCCAATCTGCTCAGCGCACCGCAGTTATTCGGCTACACGGTTTTTGGAAAAGTCGTGAGCGGCATGGACGTGGTGCAGAAAATGAAGTCGGTGCCGACAGGCGCCGGCGGGCCGTTTCCATCCGATGTTCCCAAGACACCCATTCTTATCAACTCCGCCACTTTGGTGAAATGAATCATGAGCAACCCCCTAGTCGAACTCCACATAAAAGACCACGGCGTCATCACGCTTGAACTCGATATGGACAAGGCGCCCAAGTCGGCCGCCAACTTCCTTGAGTACGTGAACAAGGGCCATTACGACAACACTGTTTTTCACCGCGTCATTCCGGGCTTCATGGTGCAGGGCGGCGACCCGAACTCGCTCGACAACGACCCCAACAACGACGGGCAGGGACCGGCCAACGAGCCGATGCTGGCCGCCGAAATCCGCCCCAGCCATTCCCACGTTTTCGGGGCCGTGGCGGCGGCCCGCACCGCCGACTTCGTGAATCCCCAGCGCCAGAGCAGCGTGAGCCAGTTTTACTTGGTCGAAAACCGCCAGGGCGCGCGTCAGCTCGACGGGCAGTACACCGTTTTCGGGCAGGTGATTCAGGGTCTCGACGTGCTCGAAAAAATCGCCGCCTTGCCCCGCGA
>JANYBQ010000386.1 GCA_025360705.1 Betaproteobacteria bacterium
CGGTCGACGTCGAGATCGGCATTGAGAGCGGCGGCCAGTCCGAAGTAAAACGCGGCCTGCAAGCCGGCCAGCGGGTGGTCGTGTCGTCGCAGTTCCTGATCGACTCCGAGGCCAGCCTGAAGGGCGTTGAGGCGCGGCTGAACGTTGAGCCCAAACCCGGCGCTGCCAACAGCGCGACGCGCTACGAGGCTGAGGCCAAAGTGGAGAACATCGGGCGTGACCAGATCACGCTGTCGCACGGGCCAATTCCGCCCTTGAAGTGGGGTCCGATGACGATGGACTTCAAACTGCCGCCAAGCGGTGCGCCGCGTGGTGTGGCAGCCGGTGATAGTGTGAGCTTCGAGTTTTACATCGACGCCGACAAACAACCGCAAGCCACCCGCATAACCCTGATGGCGCCAGAGCCCCGGCCGCAAGCGGCGGCGTCCGGGAGCAAGCCGTGATCGCACAGCTGATCCGCTGGTCCATCGTCAACCGTTTCCTGGTGTTGTTAGCCACCGTGATGGTGAGTGCCTGGGGCGTGTACGCGGTGATGCGCACGCCGCTCGATGCGCTGCCCGACCTGTCGGACGTGCAGGTGATCATTCGCACCAGCTACCCGGGGCAGGCGCCGCGTATTGTCGAGAACCAGATCACCTACCCGTTGACCACAACGATGCTGTCGGTGCCGGGAGCCAAGACGGTGCGCGGCTACTCCTTCTTCGGCGATTCGTTCGTCTACGTACTGTTCGAAGATGGGACGGACCTGTATTGGGCGCGGTCACGGGTGCTGGAATATCTCAATCAGGTGCAGTCTCGCCTGCCGCCCAGCGCCAAGGCCTCGCTGGGACCGGACGCCACCGGCGTCGGCTGGATCTACCAATACGCGCTGATCGACCGCAGCGGCACCCAGGACGCCGGGCAACTTCGCGCGCTGCAGGACTGGTTCCTCAAGTACGAGCTGAAGACGGTGCCCAACGTCGCGGAAGTGGCGTCGGTGGGGGGTATGGTGCGCCAGTACCAGGTCGTGCTCGACCCCGACAAGCTGGCAGCCTACAAGATCCCGCACACCCGGGTCGTGGATGCGATCCAGAAGGCCAACCAGGAAGCGGGCGGCTCGGTGCTGGAACTCGGCGAGGCCGAGTACATGGTGCGCGCCTCCGGTTATCTGCAGAGTCTGGACGACTTCCGCAAGGTGCCGCTGACCACGACCGACGCGGGCGTATCGGTGCGTCTGGGCGATGTGGCGCGAATTCAGATCGGGCCCGAGATGCGCCGCGGCATCGGCGAACTCGACGGTGAAGGCGAAGCCGTTGGCGGCGTGATCGTGATGCGCTCGGGCAAAAACGCGCTCGAGACGATTAGCGCCGTGAAGGAGAAGCTCAAGACGCTGCAGGCGAGTCTGCCCAAGGGCGTGGAAATCGTGCCGACCTATGACAGGTCGAGCCTGATTGACCGGGCCGTGGAAAACCTGAGCCACAAGCTGCTGGAAGAATTTATCGTGGTTGCGGTGGTGTGCTTTATCTTCCTGTTCCATCTGCGCTCGGCCTTCGTTGCCATCGTCTCGCTGCCGATCGGCATCCTCGCCGCCTTCATCGCGTTGAACTACCAGGGGGTCAACGCCAACATCATGTCTCTCGGCGGCCTGGCGATCGCGATCGGCGCGATGGTGGACGCGGCGGTGGTGATGATCGAAAACGCGCACAAACACCTGGAGCAGTGGAAGCACGCGCATCCCGGCCAGACCCTGCACGGCGAGGCGCACTGGCGGGTGATCGCCGACTCGGCGGCCGAAGTCGGCCCGGCGCTTTTCTTCTCGCTGCTGATCATCACGCTGTCGTTCATCCCGGTGTTCACGCTGGAAGCCCAGGAGGGGCGCCTGTTCTCGCCGCTGGCGTTTACGAAGACCTATTCGATGGCCGCCGCCGCAGGCCTCGCCGTCACGCTGATTCCGGTTCTCATGGGCTACCTGATCCGCGGCAAAATTCCCGACGAGAAGGCGAATCCGCTCAACCGCTTTCTGATCGCCATCTACCAGCCGCTGCTCAATGCGGTGTTGCGCTGGCCCAGGCTGACCCTGGTCGTGGCCGGCATCGCGGCGCTGCTCAGCCTGTGGCCGCTGCAGCACATCGGCGGCGAGTTCATGCCGCGTCTGGACGAAGGCGATCTGCTGTACACGCCGTCGGCGCTGCCTGGCCTCTCGGCCGGCAAGGCGGCCGAGTTGCTGCAGCAGACCGACCGGCTCATCAAGACCGTGCCCGAGGTCGTCAGCGTGTACGGCAAGGCCGGCCGAGCCGAGACCGCGACCGACCCGGCACCGCTGGAGATGTTCGAGACCACCATTCAGTTCAAGCCGCGTGAGCAGTGGCGTGCCGGCATGACGCAGGACAAGCTGGTCGAGGAACTGGATCGCATCGTCAGGGTGCCCGGCCTGTCTAACATCTGGGTGCCGCCGATCCGTAACCGCATCGACATGCTGGCTACCGGCATCAAGAGCCCGGTCGGCGTCAAGGTGGCTGGCACGGACTTGG
>JANYBQ010000416.1 GCA_025360705.1 Betaproteobacteria bacterium
GCGGTCGCCCAGTGACGCCACACCCAGCTCCTTGAGGTCGGCGTCCGAAAGCTCGGGCAGCAGGTCCGGCGTGACGTCCTGCGCGATGAACTCGGCGGCGTATTTGCCAAGGCCGCGCTGATCGAGCCAGGTCTGGATATCGGTCATCTGGAAGTCAATACGACATGGGCCGTGCAGCTGGCCGGGAAAGTGCCGCAGCGGATCGCCATATTTTTCGGTTGCATGGGCGGCATTGTCGAGCGAAAAATCGTTTTCAGGCGCGCGACATAGCGCTACCCTTGAGTCTGGTACTTTCGATAGATCAAGGTGGGTCGCAAGGCAGATCCAAACGCCGTAAGACCTCCTGAAACACTTTAATCGCTGCCTGTATGTTGCAGCGCCTGAAGCTCTGTAACCGGCGATGCATCGTTGCCCCAGGACTGGCGGATATAGGTCAGCACCGCGGCTATTTGAGCGTCATTCAGGATGTGACTGAAAGGTGGCATGCCGTAAGGCCGCGGGTTGCCCGCTGTGGCCGGCGCGAAGCCGCCATTGCGCACGATGTGTATCAGGTTCGTCGTGGCATCCATCGTCACGGCGCGATTTCCCGCCAGCGCGGGGTACGCACCGGGCGCGCCCTGGCCGGCGGGGCCGTGACATGCGGAGCAATCGTGTTCGTATATCTTGCCGCCCTGGGTAAACGCCGCACTATCGGACGCAAACCGCGCTAACGGTTTGCGAGCCGGGGCCGGCGGCAACCCTTGCAGGAATTCGGCAACGGCCTGCAAATCCGGGTCGCTCCAATGCTGCGTGCTGCCGTATACGACCTCTGCCATCGGCCCTATGACTGACGCGCCGGGCGCCTGGCCGGTCTTCAGCAATTGCACAACGTTCTGTCGCGTCCATAGGCCGACTCCGGCCTCGTCTGGCGCGGTTAGCGATGGCGCATACCAGCCTTGTGAAGGTATCGCGCCGCCGGCTAATTCCAGCGACCCGCTGATAGCGCCCAGGGAATTGCGCGAGCTGTGGCATTCGACGCAGTGCCCAAGCCCGCGCGCCAGGTAGGCGCCCCGGTTCCATTCAGGCGTACGCGTGGGATCCGGCCGGGCGCTGACGGCTGGGTCGGCGGCGCGAAAGTACAACGCGCGCCAAACCGCCAAAGCCGCCTGCGTGTTGTAGGGAAAGCGCAGTTCGTGGGCGCGATTCGGTTGAACGACTGGTGACAGGCTGCGCAGGTATGCATAAATTGCGTCGGAATCTTCGCGCGTCACGTAGGTATAACTGACGTAGGGGAAAACCGGGTTCAGCAGGCGCCCATCCTTGGCCCGGCCGTGGTGCATCGCGCGCCAGAACTGCGCCGGCGACCAGCTACCGATACCGGTGCTTCGGTCCGACGTAAGGTTGCTGGTATAGACCGTTCCGAAAGGTGTGGGCAACGCCCGGCCCCCCGCATAAGCGGCGCCGCCCGTATTGCTGTGACACCCCGCGCAATTGCCGACTTGGGCGAGATAACGTCCGTGTTCAAGTTGTTCCGCCGGCGTCACCGGCGGCACACCTGCTTCTGAGCCAGGCCTTGCATCCGCGACGTCGTCTTCGCCCCGCAGATTCAGGTAGATGACGCTTGCCACCGCTGCCAAGGCGATGACGAGAACGGCGCTGGCAACTTGAAGGGTCCATCGTGCGGGCCGCTTCATTTGGGCACCTTGCCACATTCGATGGGCAATGGCGACGCGGACACCAAGACTGCTTTCGCCGGTACCGGTACCGGTTGTGTCGCGAGCCAGTCGGACAACGCACTCACGTCCGCCATATCCAGCCGCTGCGCGATGGCGTGCATACAGTCGGGAGGTGTCGCCTTGCGTTGCCCGGTTCGCCAGGCGCCGAGTTGCGCGTTCAGGTAATCGCGCGGCAGGCCAAGCAGGCCCGGAACACCGGGCTCGGTTCCGGTTATGGCCGCCCCATGGCACGCGGTACAGGCGGGAATGTCGCGCGCCGTGTCGCCGTGCCGGACCAGGCTTTCACCACGTTCGCGGCGCCGCGCCGGCAACGACGCTGCTTGAGGAGGGGGGTAAGGCAAATCCAGCGCGCTGAAGTAGTCGGCTATCTCACGTAAATAGGCATCGGACAGAGTCGCGAGCAGGGGCGACATCAGTTTGTTGTAGCGCCGGCCGTCGCGGAAATTCAGCAACTGGCTGTACAGGTAGCCAGCCGGTTTGCCGGCGATGCGTGGAAAGAAACCGGCATTCGTCGCACGACCCTCCTTGCCATGGCACACAGTGCACGCCAGCGTGCGTTGGGCCATGCTGTCGGGCACGGTAAACGCTAAAACGCCGGCGGCGCTTGCCGAAGTGATGGCGGTAAACCCTAGCGCCGATAAAAACCCGATCAAACGCAACAGATAAATCAAAAAAGGTCCTCGTCACCTCTCAGCCGCGAAACGAGCGACCGCCGTCAAATAGTCCAAAACGCAGACCTTATTTTCCAGCCGGTACAGGCGCTACGCCACCGGCCGAAAATTATTTTTTGACTTGGAACGGCAGTAGAGAGCGGGACCGGCCGACGCTGAGAGGGGCTCCCCGCCGGCCGTCAACGGATGACCGGCGCCTCCCTGGACGCAGCCGGGGAGTCAGCGGAATCCAAAGTAGCCGAGTACCGCTCCAATAATGACAATTAAACCGACGACATAGATGATGGTGTTCAAGGCATTTCCCCTTTGGTGTAGATGGGTAAAGCTTATCGGTGGGGCGTGCGCGCCGAATCGGAAATTGAATGATTGCGGAGTAGGACAACACCCAGCACATCGACGGTGGAATTGGCGCTGCAGCGTTGATCCGCAACGCGGGTATGCTCCCAGCCCAAAACGCCAATTCCGGAACCCATCGATGAACGCCTTGGTCTCACTGATCGATTTTGTCCAACGGCACCCTCGCCTGCTGGCGTTGACCGGCGCCGGCTGTAGCACCCAGGCCGGTATTCCCGACTACCGTGATGCCAACGGGGACTGGAAACGCAGCGCGCCGATGCGCTTTCAGCTCTTCGTGGCCAACGAGCTGGCTCGCAAGCGTTATTGGGCGCGCAGCATGATCGGCTGGCGCACGATGTCGCGCGCCCAACCCGCCGCCGCGCACCATGCATTGGCACGCCTGGAATCCGCTGGCCATATCCTGCTGCTGGTGACGCAGAACGTGGACGGCTTGCACAACGTCGCCGGCAGCGCCAACGTAGTCGACCTGCACGGCCGTATCGACACCGTGTGTTGCCTGGGATGCGGCATACGCTCGCCGCGTCTGGCGTTACAGAAAGAACTGTCGCGACGCAACCCGCACTGGGCCACGCTGGACGCACGCAGCGCCCCCGATGGCGACGCCGATCTGGACGATCTGGACTTTGCGAAATTCGACCTGCCAGCGTGCCCCGATTGCGGCGGCATGCTCAAACCCGATGTGGTGTTCTTCGGCGAAAGCGTACCGCGCGAACGCGTGGCCACAGTGCGCGCCGCGTTGGCCGAGGCCGACGCCCTGCTGGTGGCGGGCTCGTCGCTGATGGTGTATTCCGGCTACCGTTTTGTCGAGGACGCGGTGGCGGCCGGTACACCGATCGCGATGGTAAACATCGGCCGCACACGCGCCGATGCGGTGTTGACACTCAAGGTGGAGCACGAGGTTGGCGCAGCGCTGGACGGGTTGGCAGCGGGGCTGTTGGGGGGCGCAGCTGCCGGCAAACTGTGAAGACATCTTCGGCGGCACCGGTGGCAAGCCGCAAAATTGAGGGGCTGCGCCGCCATCGGCGCGTTAAAGCCGCATCACCACCGGCGCTGTTGAACGATCACATCGAAGCAGTCTGGAAGCCAAACAGCCGCCTGGGTGTTTCCCAGAGTATTTCGTGGCGTTCTTTAACGTCGGGCACGGCGACCTCGAACAGCTTGAGCAGAGGGCCGTAGTCGAGGCGATAACCAGCCTTCAGAAACGGCCAGTCGGAGGCCCAGACGCAGTTGTCCGGTCCATATACCTGCAACAGCTCAGCCAGGTAGGGCAGCGAATCGGCAAACGGATAGGGCTGCGCGGAAAACTTGGCGAAGCCTGAGAGTTTGACCACCGCGCGCCGGCTCGAAGCCAGGCCCAGAATCGCCTGGAAGCCTGGCTCGTCGATGCCGCGCGCCACATCGGGGCGCCCGCAATGGTCGACCAGCAAGCGCACCCCGCTGTCGAGCAGCATTGGCGCCAGATGCGCCATCTGCGGCCCTTCAACCTGAACCTGCGCGAACATGCCGTTGTCGGCCAGCCGGTGCAACAGCGGGCCAATGGAGCGGTAATAGTCCAGGCCCAGCAACGCCACATTGAATGCCGCTCCGATCACCCCCTGCCCCTGCAGGTCCCGCAGATACTGCGCACAGGCGTCATTCGGCACCATGGCTATTCCCTTGAACACGCCCCGGCCGCGCTTTATGGCGTCGAGCATGCAGCGGTTGTCCAGACCGTAGCCGGAGTTTGGCTCGACCAGCAGCGCATGCCGCACACCATGGACATCCAGCAGCGCGCGGAAGTAGTCGGCAGACCCGATCTCCTGGCCAACCGGTCGATACGCCACGTCCGCCGCGTACGGGAACACTGACGGATCCAGAATATGGCAATGGCAATCTACCTTGGGAACCTCGAAGATGGAACTCAAATCGACTGTTCCATCAGATGGCGCAGTTCGGGACTGATTTCGGGCAACACGCCGAACCATGCCTGAAACGCCGGACGCGCCTGGTTCATCAGCATCCCCAGACCATTTACGGTCCGATTTCCACGTGCACGGGCCTGCGTCAGCAGCGGCGTTTCCAGCGGCACATAAATAATGTCGGACACCAACGCATGCAGCGGCAATAAGCGCAGGTCGATGTCCAGCGGCGGATTGCCATGCATGCCCTGGTTGGTGGTGTTTACAAGCATTGCAACGTCGGCCAGCGCCTCGTGACGGGATTCCCAGGGGAGGGTCCGGACCAGCCCCGCAAATGCGGCGGCAAGGGCGACGGCTTTGTCCTGGGTTCGATTGACCAGCCGGATCTCCTTGGCGCCGCGCTGCGCCAACGCCATCAGCACGGCGCGCGCCGCACCGCCGGCGCCCAGAACGGCAATCGGCCCGGCATCGGCTCGCCAGTCGGGGGACGCATCGATCAGGCCCTGGATGTAGCCGAACCCGTCGTTGTTCATGCCCCTGAGCGCGCCGTCAGGACCCACGACAATCGTGTTGATGGCACCTATGGCGCGCGCATTGGCGTCCACTTCATGCACCAGCGCCATCGCCTCGACTTTGTGCGGCTGTGTCACGTTGCAACCGGCAAAACCAAGCGCCGGCAAGCCCGACAGCGCGGCCTGCAAGTTACCCGGCGCCACCGGAAGCAGGACATAAGAACCCTGCAGGCCGTATTGCCTTATCCAGTAGTTATGCAGCAGCGGTGAGCGCGAATGCGCCACCGGCCATCCCAGCACACCGGCCAGGCCAAACTTTTTTTCATCCACGATTGCACTCCCCGTCGCTATCCCGGTTTTACTTTTTGCCCACCGGTGCAAGCACTGCGCTGATAACCTGTTTTCCGTTTTCCACCCTGGTCATGAAGCTCTCGCGGTCCAGATCGCCATTTTGGTCAAAACTGACGTCCATAAGGATGCCCGGGTTGTCCTTGACCGTGAGCGTGACGTTCTTCATTGCCAGCGCGAATGCTTTTTGGTCGAACTTGCCAAGCTTCTCGGTCACCGCCTTGACGATGTACATGCCGCTATAACCTTTAAGCCCGTTGTGGTCCGACTTGGTTTTGTATTCGGCCTGGAAAGCGTCGTTGAATTTTTTGACCTGCGGCATCGGCGCATCGGCACTCAGGCCCACGTGCGCAATGGCACCGTTGGCGGCATCGCCCGCCAGCTCGATCACCTTCTGGCTGGTCAACACGGTCTCGCCGATGATCGGCTTGGCATAACCCTGTTTGCGCAGTTCGCGCAACGCGCGTGCCGATTCCTCTTCGTTGCTGTAGACGAAGAGAGCATCGCTGCCGGACTGCCTGGCCTTGAGCACCGGAGAGCTGAAGTCGATCTGGCCGGGTTCGGTGGAAATTGCGTTGGGCACTTTTATGCCACGCGACTCAAGCTCCTTGCGGATCAGGTCCAGCCCGCCCTTGCCGAAGTCGTTGTTGACAAAAATCACGTCCACCGTTTTGGCCTTGACCGTGTCCCGGATGTAGTTCGCCACCTTGGGCATCGCGGTCGCCTGCGTGAAGGAGGTCCTGAAAATATAGGGGTTGCCTTGCTGCGTGATAGCCGCCGCTTCACCGCCCGTGAAGTTGGGTATTTCGGCGCGCCTGGTTTCAGCCATGCTGACCATGATGGAGCCGGAAAACACCGGTCCCATGACCACATATACGCCCTGATCCACGGCTTTCTGAGCCAGCGCTTTCGCCACCCCGGGGTTGGACTGCGTGTCCATCGACTCATAGGCGATCTTGCGGCCCAGGATGCCACCCGCCGCATTTATTTCCTTGACGGCCAGCTTGACTCCGTTGTCGAAATTGATGCCGGAGGTGGCGCCGGTCCCGCTTAGTTCGACCAACCCGGCGATCGGCACGGTCTGCGCCGCGCCGAAGGCGGACGCCGATAACGCGAGCGCGCCGCAGATAAATTTGACGGAAAATTTCATGTCTGTCTCCTTGTTGATTTGCAAAGGCCGGAATTCGGACCACGGCAGCCTGTCGGAAAGATGTCTAAAAACCGCCGTGATAGCCCGATATTATCCGGTGTTCGCGACACCCCAAAAAAGGGACTTGCCTTTGAGCCTGAAGCAACCGGCGGGTACGCCGGTTCCTCACTTGCCCACCGCTCCCCCGACTTGTCGCCTTCGGCCTGACACGCTGCGCTTGCCAACAGCCTTTGATTAAAAGTCAGGTCGAAAAGGGGACATTTCTACTTTGGAGAAAAGGGGACATTTCAACTTGGGGTTGACACCGCCACACGGTAAATTTGTTCTCGGCGTTCATCAGGATCAGGCGGGGCAAGCCCTAGAAGAATTTTTTGTCATGCGCAGATAGTCGAAGACCAAGCGTACGTTGCGATTCAAAGTACTCATTTTCGCGGCGACGCTAGAGTTATCCTTGCACAGGAATTTAATAACACCGACAGCAAAACGGCGCAGTTGCGTCACGTTCTCGGGTCCGTTGCCGGTGCGAATACGGCTGCGATCTTCGTCGAAGTTCCAGTCGATGATGTAGTGGCAACTGTTCTCGATGGCCCAATGCCCGCGATTGGTGGTCAGTACGCGCTGAGCATTGGCTTGTTCGGGAGATCGACTGCTCATGCCCAGCGCAGTCTCAAGTGTTTGCTTGCCGCTTTTCTTGTTAAACACCTCGCGCTCGATCAGGAAGACCTGCCCGACATGAGGAAAGTCCAGATACGAGTTGAGCGCCGTGCTGCAGCAGATACGTCGTGTTTCTATGCGTCCGTGATCCGGTGGGGACACCTGCACAAAGTCCGCGGCCCCTCGCCCCTGGAACAGCCGCGCGATATCGGAGTGCAGCGTAGGCTGGTTGCCTTCAACCGTGAAATGGTAATGGGCTTGGCGTCCAACCAGGTAGGTCGCCAGTTTGCGCTGCGTCAGTAATGCATCTGCGCTGATGTCTTTGCCTGCGATGTTGATGGCGTCAAGCACGGCGGTGAACATCCCGATTTCATTGGTTTGTTTGGCCTGTTCTTTGCCCAGGCCTTGTTCCAAGCCTTCTTTGTGCGGCTGGTTCTCTATGGGCAGGGTACCGACTTTTTTTGGGTGTAACACAAGGCGGTTTCATGTCCGATCACGCTCATGATGTGCGTTTGCCGCCCCATCTCGTCGATGGCGTTGCACATGGTCTTGCCGTCGATGGCCAGGCTTTGGTCCTCCTGTCCAAAGGCCGCATTCCACTGTTGCAAGGCCAAATCAAGTGCGCCTGGATCGACACGCACCAGGACGTCACGAATGATCGACTCGCTCGGTACGATGCTGACCCGGTTCTCACGGCGACAGCCAAAGCGTTCTCGTGCCTTGGGCCCCAGATCCTTGGCCCACAACGCGATGGCCTTGTAGCCGCGCATGCCGCACAGGGTCGCGCCTGCTGCGATGGCCAGCACCACGTACATTGGGTGGCGTCGGCCTTGGGAGCGCCGGGGATCGGGGATGTCTTTGAAGAAGTCAGGCAGTGTGCGCATTTGTTGAGCTGTGAGCATGATTCTGGGCCCGCCTGTGCGGTAGATGGGTTGTAGAAGTGAACGGGAGAGTTGGGCCTGCGCGTCATGTTGGAGCGCACGTACGAAGACCAGTTTGGGGGATCCGCCCAGCGCACTGTAGCCCTCGCGGGTGCGGCGAAAGCCTTGGGTTTGTCCCAGGCACGTCCAGTTTGCAGCGCGGTAGACCGTGCCACAAAAGCGTGCCGGATCAACGAAGGTCTCAAGCAGGAGCCGTGGATGGCCGAAATGCGTTTGCCAGTCCGCGCCTATGCGTTGGTGGCACAGGGATAACATCTTGGAGCCCAGGTTGGGGTGGTGCCACTCGGGCAGGATCAGGAAGCGGCTGTTGTTGGCCAGCAGGCTTAAGCGGTCATATTGGTGGCGGTAATCCCAACCAATCCAGCGATCACGGACCCCGCACTTCCAGGCGGCTGCGGAAAAACTCAGCAAGGCAGCCCATTCGTGGGCGTAGCTGACGACGTACCATAGGGTGTGACCTATCTTGGCCAGGTCCCCCAGGTAGTGGTGCTGCTGCATCAGGGACCGGTAGCGCGGCTCTTCGCTCTTGCTCACCACACGGACGCACAATTGTTCAAGGTCTATTTGCACCCGGCGTTTATACGCGGGGAGAATCGATTTGTTCAGCAATATCGATAACTGTCTGATCTCAAAGAAAAATATTCATAGGGAAAATTCACCCTGGTCGACGCAGGCGTCGGCCTTGACACTTTCAATCGCTGCAGTGTTCGCGCCGCTCTTGTCAATAGTGATCTTCTCTGGCACGTCGTGCAGGTTGATCGCCCGCTCCAGGAAGCGCCGGGCAGCAGCCAGATCTCGCTTGGCAGTCAGCGGGAAGTCCACCGTATCGCCCACGCGATCTACAGCCCGGTAAAGATACTTCCACTGGCCAGCTACCTTGATGTAGGTTTCATCCATCCGCCAGCTTCGACCAACGGGGTGTTTGCGCCTGCGAAAAATGGAGGCCAACACCGGCAGCATCTTTATCGCCCAGCGGTGCACTGTAGAGTGGTCAACAAAAACGCCTCGCTCCTGCATCATTTCTTCCACAAGTCGCAGGCTCAACGGATAGGCCACGTACCAGCGCACGCAGGTCAACATGACTTCCAGCGGATAGTGAAGGCGTTGGAGGACCTTGTTCAAGGTGCTGTTGATCAAACTTTTGCGGAAATCAAGCATGGGCCGGATTGTCGTTTATGCTTACTGCGACAGATCTCATAATCTGACTGTGCTGCCTGGGGGACTGATGCACGTGGGCCAACACGAGGGCATGCATTACGCGATGGGGTATTGCGGCGCCGGTGTGGGCACCTCCAGCTACTTCGGCATACGCCTGGGCCAGAAGGTGCTGGCGCTGCCGGAAGGCCGCACGGCACTCGATGGCCTGGCGTTCGAGACCCGCCCTTTCTACAGCGACAACCCCTGGTTCCTGGCACCCTCGGTTGCCTGCTACCGCTGACGCGACAGCCGCCCCGTATGACGACCGTGCTGACACGCCGAGGCCGCGGCCGTGAGCACCCCAATGATCCGACAAACCAAAGGCCCAAAGGCCCCACCATGATTGACATCTCTGCGTTACATGCGCTCGCCCACACGGCGCTCGGCACCTTTGCCGCCAAACCCACGTCCATCGAAGGCGAGCAGCAGGAGACCAGCCTGTCGCGGTGGACCTCACCCGACAAACGTGTGGCCATCGGCGGCTGGGAATGCACGGTCGGCCGGTTCACCGCCGACCGGAGCAAGGCGTCCGAGTTCTGCCACCTGATTTCCGGCCGTATCGAGATGACCCACGCCGATGGCTCCAAGGTGCGCCTCTGGCTGGGCGATGCGATCAACCTGCGCTCGGATGGACCGGCAAATGGCGGGTGCTGGAGCAGGCGCGCAAGCTCTACGTCATCACCCAGGGTTGAGACGCCGGGCAGGCAGGGCCGGGCCCGCCCCGCGTCGCGGCCGCCGGGCGGTTTCCAGAAGTGATTGGATCAGATGGATCTCCGCCTCATGGCAGGCCATCAGCCGTGCCCAGCCGGCGTCGCCCATGCCATCGGAGCGCCATGCCACCAGGGACACGACACATGCCGGCACGCCCGGCGTGCCCCTCTGGGTGGGTGCCACCCGGGCCATGATGCGGGGGCTGAGGGCGTCGCGCCGGGTTCCGACCCAGTAGTCCACCTGGGAGCGGTCGTGGTCGATGACCGGCCTGATCAGCACGGTGCCGCCGTCGAACAGCGAAGTCCCCTGGTACAGGCCACGCCCGATGCGCCGCGTATCGAACGATCCCAGGGCCCAGCGGCCCAGGCTCAGGCCATCGCCCAGAAACCGCAGCGCCCGGGCAGCGTCCACCGCGCAAACGATGCTGGTCACATGCGCCAGCCCGCTTGCCGGTGAACTCATCGGGCAGCCAATGCGATTGCCACAACGCGCATGCCTGCCGATGCCTCGCGCAAACTCAGTTCTCGATCCGCCTTGTCAGCGTCTGCATGTCGGTGAGGTTGATGACGCGATCGGTGACGATCTGTCCGCCGGTGATCTTCCACACCAGGGTAGGCCCGCTGACATCCCCGTTGGCGTCGAACTCGATCGGGCCAGTGGCGCCGGAGTACTTGATCGGCGTTCCGGCCTTGATCAGTTCCAGAGCCCTCTTGAACTCGGCCGGGCCGGTTCCTACCAGCGTGCCGCCGGGCGTATGCACCTTGCGGATCGCTTCGCGGATGGAAGGGCCGGTCAGGTCTTTGGCGATGTTCATGGCCAGCCCCATGACGATCATGGCGTCATACTGGGTGTGCACACCCGGGCCCTTGGAATCGGCACTCCACTTTTTCATGAACGCGTCGTTGAAGGCGTCCACGAACGGGCCGGGTTCCTGGGCATTGTCCATGCCGAAGAAGTCCTCGACAAACTGGGCGCCCACGCCGGTGACGAAATCCATGGTGCGCATGGCATTGTTGAGCGCCACCTTCTTGGGGCCGCCCTGGGACAGCCATTCACGCACGATGGTCACCGCGTCCTTGGGAAACCCGATCAGCAGCAGGGACTCCGGCTTGCCGGCAAGTGCCTTGGTGACCTCGGCCCGGTAGTTGGGCTGGTTGTCGTTGTAGGCCACTTCGGTCACGATGTCGCCACCGAGCTTGGAGTTCGCCTGGCGGAAGAACTTGAGCATGTCGGTACCGAAATCGGTGTTGACGTAGATGACCGCAAGCTTTTTCATGGACCGGCGATTGATCTCCGATGCAGTCGCGTACGCCTGGGCCTTGCTGGTGGGAAGCGTACGGAAGAAATAGCCGCCGCTGCGCCCGTCCGTGAACGCACTGGCGGAGGTGCAGCATGAAATCTGGACCACCTTGGACGGGGCCGTCACAGCGGCAATGATCGGGCCGGTGACGCCGGACGAAATCGAGCCGGTGAAGGCGGTGACGCGTTCGACTTCGACCAGGTATTTGGCGGCATCGACGCCGACCGTGGGCTGCCCCTGGTCATCGCGCAGGATGAACTGGATCGGGCAGCCCTTGACGCCGCCGCCCTGGTTGATGTGTTCGACGCCCAGTTCAGCGGCCTGGGCGATCTTCTTGGTGATGGGCGCCATCGAGCCGGTCAGGGGCAGGATGCCGCCGACCTTGACCGGACACGCAGGCGCCTGCGCGTAGGCATGGGGCAGGCTGGCCAGGCCCAACAGCAGGACAGCGGAAAAATGGCGTATCGCGTGAGAAAAGTTCATGTGCTTGCCTTTTGACGGAGTGAAAGAAATCAGCTTACCAAACAAGGTGGCGGGACACAATCGCGCGCTCGCCGATGAGCCCACGCGGACGAAACAGGAGCATGAGCACCAGGGCCAGCCCGATCAGGATGACCTGGATCGCCGCGCCTTGGGCCGCGTGTGTGGGTGGTACCCATTTGGAAACCGCCACCCCGCTGAAAGCCCAGATGGCCCAGACGACCAGCGCGCCGATCATGGCACCGCGGTTGTTGCCGCTGCCGCCCACAATCAGCATCGCCCAGACCTGGAAGGTGAGGATGGGCAGAAAGTCGAACGGGCTGACAAAACCCACAAAACTGGCGTACAGGGCACCCGCCAGGCCCATCAGCGTGGAGCCGAGCACGAAGGACTGCAGCCGGAAACGTTGCGCGTTCTTGCCCAGCGACGCCACCGCGACTTCGTCTTCGCGGACGGCGCGCAGCACGCGCCCCCAGGGCGACGACAGAATCCGTTCAAGCGCCAGGTAGACCAGGACCACCACGCAAACCAGGAACCCGAGGTAGAAGATGTTGTAGGCCAGGGGCGTATCGAACAGGTGCTGCAGCGGCTTGGGAATCCGGGCGATGCCCTGGGCACCACCGGTCCAGGGCTCGAGATTGAGGGACACCAGCTGGATCATGATGCCGATGCCGAATGTGGCGATGGCCAGGTAGTCGCCACGCAGGCGAATGGTGATGAGCCCGATGATGGTGGCCGCTGCGGCGGTGACCAGCATGGCCCCGACCACACCGACGATCCAGGGCAGCCCGTAATTGCCCAGCAATTGCGGGCTGGGTGCGGCAGTCAGAATGGCATGGGTGTACCCGCCGATGGCGTAGAAACCGGCAACACCGGCATTGAACAGGCCGGCGAAGCCCCATTGAAGGTTCAACCCCAGGGTCAGCACGCACAGCACCAGCACCACACAGAGGAAGAACACCAGGTAGGACATCAGCCCAAGCATCAGCATCTCTCCGTCACGATGATTTTTCTCCCAGCAGACCCTGTGGCCGCAGCCACAACACCACCAGCAACATCAGGAATGGCATGGCGGGTTTGTAACCCGAGCTGGCGACCAGCAGGAACAGGTTTTCCGAAATGCCCACCAACAGCCCGCCCAATACCGCGCCTGGCAGGCTGCCCACGCCTCCGAAGATGGCCGCGGCAAATATGGAGAGCAGCATATTGGAACCCAGTTCCGGGTGCAGCTGCGGGGTGAGGCCGGAGAACACCCCCGCCATGGCCGCCATGAAACCCGAGATGATCCAGGTGGTGCGCATCACGGCACTGATACGGATCCCGCACACCTGCGCGAGTGCCGGGGCTTCGGCCATCGCACGCATCGCAATGCCGGTTCGGTGAAAGGTGAGAAACAGATGCAGCACCACCATCAGCACTACGGCCAGCCCCAGGATGAACAGCTGGTCGGGCAGGATGCGCACCCCCGGCAGGATTGTCACGCCCATCTGCAGCTCGCGGGTGTAGAAATAGGAATCGTGGCCCCAGATCAGAACCAGCACGTGGCGCAGAACCAGCGCCGAACCAAAGGCCGCGAACACCAGCACCAGGGACTGCGCCCCGTTACGGCGCAATGGCGCAAACACCAGCAGATCCAGCATCCAGGCCATCAGGCCCGCAGCCACGGAGGCCAGCAGGGCCGCCACCAGCAGTTGCCAACCGAAGCTCAAGCCCGCCGTCGGTGTACCCGGCCCGATCAACGACACCACGGCAAAGGCCAGATAGGCGCCAAGGGTCATGAACTCGGCATGCGCGAAATTGGCGAAACGCATGATCTGCAAGGTAAGCGACAGGCCGATGGCGCCCAGGGAAATGATGGCTCCGGTGCATATGCCGTCGACCACTGCCTGCACGATCATGCTTGCCCCCTGCGCTGGCGGGTGCCGAGGAACGCTGCGCCAACCGCAGCATCCTGCAGCAGTTGTGCAGCCGGACCTTCGAGGTGGTTGCGCCCGTCCACCAGGATGTAGGCAC
>JANYBQ010000420.1 GCA_025360705.1 Betaproteobacteria bacterium
GTTGCCGGTTCGAGACCGATGGCGACACCGAAGTGCTGCTGGCGCTGGTGGCCGGCAAAGGCGTCGATGCGTTGAACCGGGCCAACGGCATGTGGGCGTTCTGCCTGCTGGACGAATCCGCGGGCACAGTCACGGCCGCGCGGGACCGCTACGGCAAAAAGCCGCTGTTTTATTACGCCGACGCAGACACCCTGTGTATGGCTTCGGAAATCAGTCCGATTCTTGCGTACCTCGGCCGCAACCCGGAGTTCGTGCAAACCGATCTCGACAGCTTTCTCCGCGACGGCTGGCTATTTCCGCACGCCAACGGCGCTACCCATCTCCTGGGTGTCCGGCAGGTCGTGGCGGGCGGCGTTCTGACGTTCGATCTTGCAAGCTGGAAATTCAACGAGAACAAATACTTCGACCTGGCGCAATACGCGGCATCCAACCCCCATGACGAGGACGATTTGGCCGCTATCGTGCAGGACGCGGTGTTGGCGCGGCTGGTGGCGGATCGCAAGGTGGGCCTGTTGTTGTCGGGCGGCGTGGATAGCTCGCTGATCCTTTCGGTTTTACACGCGCAAGGCCTGGCCGACAACGTAACCTGCTTTACGGGGGACGCCGGCAAAAGCGACGACGCGACCTATGCGCGCCTGTGTATCGAGCAACTCGGCAGCCAGGCCATCAACGTGCCGCTGGACTATGGCGCCACCAGCATGGACTCGTTCCTCCAAGTATGCCGCCACCAGGAGAAGCCGTTTCCTTTTATCGGCAACGCCCTGGCCATGCCACAGCTTTACGCCCAGATCGCCAGCCATGACGTGCCGGTGGTGCTGGACGGCACCGGCGGAGACGAAATCTTCGCTGGTTACTGGGACCGGTATTACCGTTTTGCGCTGGCGCAGGCGCTTCGCAAGGGTGATGAAAGTTGGATCGCCGAGTCGCTGGCAGCCAATGCGGACGATCCCAAGGTTCGCGCCATCACGCAACAGGCCTTGCGCGATGCGCAATCGGCCGGTGGCAAAGGCGAGCGCCCGCACGGCATCGCACGCGCGACTGAAGACCCACTCGATCTCGACTCATTTGTCGAACCTGGTGTACGCCAGGCGCATTGTCAGGACATCTTGCAAGTTTTCAGCGGCTCATTGGCGCACGCACTGGTTGCCGACGCCGCCAATGGGCGTTTGCACGAATGGCTGTGGCAAAACGACCGCAACGCGATGATGTCGGGCATCGAAAATCGCAGTCCCCTGCTCGACTACCGGCTCGCGCCTTACATGTACAGCGGCTACCGGAAGAAATTTGTTGGCGC
Organism: Betaproteobacteria bacterium; assembly: GCA_025360705.1. GTDB lineage: Bacteria > Pseudomonadota > Gammaproteobacteria > Burkholderiales > Burkholderiaceae_C > CAISIP01. Next base: position 1,295 of record JANYBQ010000420.1, read on the forward strand.
ATGGAACAAACATGAACTGAGGTCGCTGTTCCCGGCCTTCGTGCAGCTACCCACGCAATGGCGGCGCGACAAACAGGGTTTTCGCTGGGTTTACAACCGCTTCCTGCGCAACAACCGGGCCCAGGTGCTGGAGTTGATTGCCAGCTCGCGCATCCTGCCTGAGCGCGTAGACGTCGGCCGCCTGCTCGACCTGGCGCGCAAGGACGACGCCTATCTTGGTTGTGGGTTGCTGCACCGCATGTTGTGCGTGGCCGGGCTGGAGCACACCATGGGCATGGGCAGCGCGCCGACAGATTGAGATCGATTGCCTCAAGTAACCGGCACCCACGGGTCAGCTGTTTCAGGCTGACCCCGGAACAAACGGCAATCCGAATTTCTCCGCCAGCCGCGCAAGATTGCTCTGCATGCCAAACTCGGCGGCGACACGCGTCCGTCCCGCTTCTCCCAGCACAAGCCGGCGTACCGGGTCACCGATAAGCTCCTTCAGCGCGCTGGCCAGGGCTGATGGCGACTCGGGTTCCACCAGCACACCAGTGGCTCCGTTGCGTATCAATTCATGAATCGCCGAGACCTCGGTTGCCACGCAAGGCAGGCCCTGGCTTTGCGCCTCCATCAGCACATTCGGCAAACCGTCGCGGTCGCCATCCTGCGCAATCCGGCTGGCCAGAGCAAATATGTCGGCCGCGCCGTATTCAACCAGCAGTTGGTCTTGGGTCATTGCGCCGCGCCACGTAATGCGGTCGGCAATGCCCAGGCTGTCGGCGCGTAACGCCATCGCCTCGCGCAGCGGACCGCCGCCTACATGCAGCAGGCGCCAGTGCGATCGCGGCGGCAACAGCGCCAATGCGTCGAGCAGTACATCGGTGCCTTTTTTTTCAACCAGGCGGCCCACCGACAATATCCGCACAGGCTGCTCCGCAACACTGCCATCACGCGCCAATCGATCCCACGACCGCAGCGGGAACCGCTCCAGGTCGAGCCCGTGGTACACCAGTTCCACCCGGCCTGCGGGGGCCAGCGTACCGAGGTAATCCCGATTGGTAGCGGTACACGTGACCAGCCATTCACACGACGCGAGTTTCTCGCGCAAATCCCATTGGGGTGTGGTCCAGATGTCTTTCGCATGCGCCGATCCGGACCAGACCAGCCCACGTACCGTCGCGGCGTAACGCGTCACCGATGCGGGGGTGTGCAGGAAGTGCGCATGCAGGCGGACCACGTCGGCAGGCACTTCATGGGCCAACACCAGCGCCTGCCCAAAACGGCGCACCCGGTTGGCGGTCCGGTCACGCCACAGGTCGCGCAGCCAGATGCTGCGGGCCAGGCGATAACCGGGCAGGCGCCGTACGCGCCACCAGGCTCGCAAAACGCGCAGCGGGTCATCGCCCAAATACTCGGGCAGGTATAGCAGCGGCGCGCGGATCTCGGCGTGTATCGGGTGGGTGCGAGAATCGGTGGGATGGCGCAGCGACACAATCAGAATGTCGAGGCCGCGGCGTTCCAGTGCAGCGATTTCCTGCGCGATGAAAGTCTCCGACAGGCGCGGATAACCCTTGAGCACGAACGCAACCCGTCCCGGCGGCGGGGCCAAGGCCTCAGCCAATACGTGCCACCGCCACTTGCGGATGTTCTTCCTCCGCGGTTTTGAGCCATGGCGCCACCAGCTTGGCGACATTGGGCAGGCCTTCCAGCAGGCCGGGCACCACCACCTCGGACGGAAGCTTCTGCCGTGGCAAGGCGCGTAACGCCGCAGCC
>JANYBQ010000423.1 GCA_025360705.1 Betaproteobacteria bacterium
AAAATCACGATCGAGTTACGCAGGTAGCCCAGCCGGTCGAGGCGCGCCATGATGTCGCCGATGCGCTCGTCCAACAGGGTCACGTTCGCCGCATAGTGGCGCCGCAGGCGCAGGAGGTCCTCGCGGCTGGCCTGGGAGCGCCAGGCGATCGAGTCGAAGTTGCCGGTCTCCTGCACCTGGCGGTAGGCCTTCAATGCGGGCGTCTGGGCGTCGAGTTCTTGCTGCGTCACCTCAGGCATCGGGAGGTCTACGTCCTTGTACATGTCGATGTACCGGCGCGGCGGGTCGTACGGCGGGTGCGGTCCGCAGAAGCCAATCTGCAGGAAGAGCGGGTTCTTTGCCGTTCTCTGCTCCAGCCACCACAGGGACGTGTCGGCGATGAAGTTGTCTGAGAACAGCCGCTCGGGAAGCTCCCACTCGAAGGCGCCCAGCGCCTTCATGAAGCCTTCGGGGTCCGCGGCATGGCGGGTGAAGCGCGTCGGCTTGACGACGTTGTTGGCCAGCAGTGCCTTGTCCCATTCGTCGTAAATGGCCCGGTGCGCCTCCTCCAGGAACAGCCCACGGTCTTTGTTCTCCACCATGAAACGCTGGTGGAAGCCCCCTTTGGCGTCGTAGGGGTTGATGTGCATCTTGCCGATGTTCACGCAGTGATAGCCCGCCTGCGCCAGCGACGAGACCCAGGTCGGCTCCCACGCGTCGAAGTTGTGGTAGACGTTCAGCATGTGCGGGTAGCAGCCGGAGAACAGGCTGGCCCGCGCGGAAACGCACAGCGGCGATGTGGTGAAGCAGTGGGTGAAGGCCGTTCCTTCTGCGGCCATGCGGTCTAGGTTGGGCGTCTTCATCCACGGCGCGCCCAGCGAGCCGATGGTGTCCCAGCGCTGCTGGTCGGTGATGATTAAAATAATGTTCGGCTGTTGTTGCATGTGGGTCCTGTGGGAAGTGCGGGGCGCGGGCCAGGGCGCGATCCGATCAGTCGATACTGATCTGGGTTTCCCGGAAGAAGCGATCCCAACGCAGTGTTTCAGCCTGCATGAAGCCGTCCACCTGCCCAGGCGTCATCGGCCCGGCGACCGTGGCGCCTGCGGCCTCGATGCGGCGGCGCACGTCAGGATCGGCCAAGGCCTGCTGGATGTCCGCCGAGAGCCTCGCGATCACATCCTTGGGCGTCTGCTTGGGGACGAGCACGGGGTAAGTCGCGACGACGTTTGCGTAGGGGTAACCGGCCTCGGCCATCGTCGGTAGGTCCGGAAACTCGCGCAGCCGGTTGGGAAAGACGACCGCCAGCGGGCGCAGCTTGCCGGCTCTTATGTGAGGAGCCGCCACCTGCGGCGCCAGCAGCCCAAAATGTAGCTGGCCGGCGATCAGGTCGACCAATCCCGGCGGCTGGCCGTTGTACAGCACGCCGGTCATGGTCAGATGTTCGTGCAGCTTGATCAGCTCGGTGTTCAGGTGCGAGGCACTGCCGATGCTGGGATTGAGGTAGTTCAGCTTGCCGGGCTGGCTGCGTGCAGCCGCGACGAATTCCTTCAGTGTCGTGACCGGCAGCGCCTGCGGCACCACCGCAATCACGGCAGAACTCCCGATCATCGCGACGCCGGCCAGTTCGTCGGCTGCGACCCACTTGCGCTTGTACAGGCTGGCGGACATCGGCGTCCCCATAGTGCCGATCAGCCAGGTAAGACCATCCGGCGTACTCCGGATCACCTGCTCGGTGCCGATCAGGCCGTAGGCGCCGGGCTTGTTCTCCACCACAACTTGCTGGGACCACGTGGCGGCAAGCTTCTCGGTCATCGCGCGGGTGGCCACGTCCACGAAGCCGCCTGCGGGCCACGCCACCACCACCTTGACCGGACGCTGAGGAAAGGTCTGTGCAACAGTCGGCAGGCCCAAGGTCGACAGCAGGCCGCCGCCTGTGCACAGGAAGAATGAACGACGATCCATCAAAACCCCTTTATCCGGCGCGCCGGTGATCAAATCAAGTCCAGGAAGCTAACGCAGCCATCAGGCAGCGCGGCCCGCACACGCAAGCGAAGCGATCAACTTCTCCTGTCGCTGGTCGCTTACACCGGCGCCACGCCCTCCACCACGATCAGGTTCGAGATCGTGGTGATCTGGCGCAGCCGCTTGGCCGGCGCGTACTCGGGCGAGTCGGCCCAGGCCCGGGCTTGGGCGACGCTTGGAAACTCGATGATCACCAGGCGCTTGGGCGACCACTCGCCCTCCAGCGTGTCAGTGTGGCCACCGCGCACCAGGAAGCGCCCGCCATATTGCGCCACGGTCGGCGGCGAGAGCTTCTTGTACTCCTCGAACAGCACCGGGTCGGTGACGACCATGTCGTTGATCACGTAGGCAGGCATGGTGTCCACGTTCCTCAGGTGGTAGTGACAGTAGGCGCAGCCGCCTGGCGCACCTGAATGCCCAGCTCGTTCTCGCGAATCTTCATTAGTACTGCGGTGTCGCAGTCACCCATGCCCATCGTGCCAGCACGATCGAGCGTGGCTTGCGCCGCGCGGCCAACGAGCGCCTCAAAGCCCTGGGCCTCGGCCACCTCGCAAGCCAGGCGCACGTCCTTGCCCGCCAAGCGGCAGGCAAAACCAGGGCTGTAGTCGCCCAGAAATGCTTTCTTGGGCATGGCCACGGCTAGCTGCTGGTTCCACGCCATGGTCGTGCGCATCACTTTCTGCATCAGTTCCAGCGTCAGGCCGGCCTTGATGCCGATGGCTAGCGCCTCGGTGTTGGCCACCATGATGGTGGTAGCCAAGAGGTTGTTGGTGATCTTCATCGCGTGGCCGGTGCCGGGGCCGCCGCAAAAGTAGGTGTCGGTGCCCATGCACTTGAGCACCGGCATCGCGCGGTCGATGGCGGCCTGATTACCGCCCACCATAAGCGTCAGCGTGCCGGTGACGGCGTGTTCGCTGGTCTTGCCCACAGGCGAATCCACCAGATCCATGCCACGCTTGCGCAACACATCGCCAATCTTGACTGAGGTGCCTGGATCGATCGTGCTCATCTCGATCACGATGCCCCCTTTTTGCAGGCCTTCAGCGACACCGTCCTTGCCTGTCACCACCTCCTCGACATGCTGCGGCTCAGGCAGCATGGTGACAACAAATTCGCTGGCCGCGCCCACTTCTTTTCCCGTGGCAGCGGCCTTCGCCCCCGCCTTTACGAGACGAGCCACTGCCTCGGGGCTGCGATCGAAGACCGTCAATTCATGGCCGGCTTTAAGAATGTTCAGGGCCATGGGCGCACCCATAACGCCAAGGCCGATAAATCCTACTTTCATTGCTGTGCTCCTGTTTTAAAAAATAACGGCCGGCTCAGGTGCGGTCGGCCCATTGGTTGATTTCCCACACCGGGCGCCCGCGCAGGTCGGCCACGTCGGTGCGCGTGAATTCTGCTGGTGCCGGCTTGGCACCGAGCTTGTCATAGGCCTGCTTGACCAGGGGTGCCGTGCGCGAGAAGGCGTTCTTGATCTCGGCCCACTGCAGGGGCTTTTCGATCAGCTTGTTGTCGGCCATGAACTTGGAGGTTTCCAGCACGGCGCGCGCGTCGTTCTCGGTCGGCCAGGACCAGCCGCGCGAGAACAGCACGTCGTCCTTGACCACCTTGGCGCCCTCGGTGGCGTCGAGCTTCCAGTAGTCCTTGACCAGCTGCGACACGGCGCCCGCGTCCATGGCGGTGAGGGCCGCCACCGCGTCCTGCTGCGCGACGAGGAAGGCCACTACGGCTTGGGGGTGCTGCTCGATCAGGCCATTGCGGCCGATCCAGAACGAGCGGTGCAGGTAATAACCGTCCGGGAAAAAAGGCGACTTCCTCACACTG
>JANYBQ010000266.1 GCA_025360705.1 Betaproteobacteria bacterium
TCGCGCAGGCTCGGGTTTAGGCTTTGCAGCGCGGCCAGATAAAAAATCATGAAGAAGCCGGATTCCTTCCATATCGCCACCAGCGTGATGGCTCCCAGCGCGGTGTGCTGGTCGCCCAGCCAGTTGTGCGAGGGCAAGCCCAATAATCCCGTGATCTGCTCCAGCAGGCCATAACCGGGCGTATAGAAAAACAGCCAGATGTTGGCCACGGCTATCATGGGCAGCACCGTCGGCGTGAAGTAAGCCATGCGCAAAAAGCTGCGCCCGGTCATGCGTTCGTTGACCCACAAGGCCATGGCCAACGCGATGCCGATGGAACACGGAATGGTGGCCAGCGCAAACCACAGGTTGTTGGTTGCCGCCTTCCAGAACACCGGATCGTGCACCATCACATCGTAGTTTTCCAACCCTACCCAGACGCTGGGCCGCGCACCCTTGGGCGTGGAGTAGAAGCTGTCGATCAGCGTGGCCAGCGCCGGGTAATGGGTAAAAGCGACCAGCAGCACAAACGCCGGCAGCAACAGCAACCAGGCCTGGACCGCAGCAGAGCCGGACGGCGGCGTCCGGTCGATCTTGCGCACTGAGCTGCGTTATTTATAGCTGCGCAAAAGCCGGTCGGCTTCTTTCTGCGCGTCCTGCATCGCCTGCGCTGCCGTCTTGGTGCCGGTCAACGCGGCTTGCAAACCATCGTTGAGCGCCTTGGTCACCCGCTGGTTGTCGTGGGTTGAAAACTCGGCCATCGAGAACGGCAGCTGATCACGCGCCACCAGCGCCGGCGGAAAGTCGCGGCCGTATTTGCGCAAGGTGTCGGTGCTGTAAGCTGTTTCCGAAATCGCCGCGTAACCGGTGTCCATGCTCCAGCGCGCGGCGCGTTCGGGCTGCGTAATCCATTTGATGAACTTGAAAGCGGCCTCCTGCTGCGCCGGCGTGGACTTCTTGAAGATGTAGAAGTTGCCGCCGCCGGTGGGCGAGCCCTTGCGTTTGTTGGCAGGCAACATGGCCACCCCGAAATCGAACTTGGCGTTGGCCTTGACGTTGGTCAGATTGCCGGTGGTGGTCCACATCATCGCGACCTTTTTCTCGAAGAAGTCTTTGGGCGTGGTGCCCCACTCCACGATGCCCGCCGGATGCGATCCCTGTTTGGTCAGGTCGATCCAGTATTGCAGTGCCTCGATGACTTTGGGGTCGTCGAACTTCACGGCGTTGCCGGTGTCGTTGGCCATGACAACGTCGTTCTCGATCGCCAGCGCCTGAAACAACCAGTACGGGAAACCGCTTGACGGAATCTGTACCCCGTATTGCGTGACCTTGCCCGACGCGTCCTTGAGCGTCAGTTTTTTCGCATAGTCCGCCATTTCCGCCCAGGTGCCAGGCGCCTTGTTCGGGTCGAGTCCGGCCGCTTTGAACAGGTCCTTGTTGTAATACTGAACGATGGTGGAGCGCTGAAACGGAATGCCCCAGGTCTTTCCACCGGTCTGGCTGTTCTGCATGAAAGCCTTGTAGAAATTGCCAAGCCATGCCTTGTCGTCCGCCGTCTTGACAAAGCCGTCGATCGGCACGATGGCGTCTTCATCGATCAGCGTGAACATGTCGGTGGACAGCAGCACCGACATGACGGGCGGCGTGCCCGATTTGTGGGCCGTAAGCGCCTTGACGATGGTGTCCTGGTAGCTGCCGGCATAGATCGGTGTGACCTTGATGGTCGGGTTTTCTTTCGAAAAGTCGGTGACAAAATCGTCGATGAATTTCGCGATCGGCCCGCCCACGGCGACCGGATAAAAGAACGAAATTTCGGTCTGCGCCTGCGCGTACGCGCCAATCGGCAAGGTACCGATAGCGACCGCTGCGGCGGCGATCATGTGGTTGAAGGTTTTTCGTTGCATGGTTATCTCCTGTGTAGTGGAACGTTTGAATAAAACGGCTCAGGCAACCCTGTAGCCTTGTGAATCGAAATAATGCTCGGCCTGCGCCGGCCAGTGCAACATAACTTGCGCGCCTTCAGCAAGTTCGGATTTGCCGTCGGCGCGTACGGTGACCAACTCCGCGCCGACGGCGCAACGCAACACCAGGTCGGCCCCCAGGTATTCCAGGCTGCGCACCGTGGCGGGCACGGTTCCATTCAGCGACACCGACTCCGGCCGGATGCCCAAAACGTCTCCCGCGTGGTCCACCGCAACCTTGCTGCCCGCGATATGGCCGTTCTCCAGGCGCAGCAAATTCATCGCCGGAGTGCCTATAAAACGCGCCGCGAACATGGTTGCCGGTCGTGCGTAAAGCAC
>JANYBQ010000520.1 GCA_025360705.1 Betaproteobacteria bacterium
CCACACAAAGTGGTACTCAATTTGAAATACCGTGTGGCTTCCATATCTGTAGTCCATCCCGCACCTCCAGCCCCGCCATTTTCTCAGCTGAAGCTGACCGGCTGGAAGCCGGTGGTTTTAACCTTGTGATGGACAATAAAAAAAGGGTTTGCTGTTATTTTCATAGCGGCAAACCCTTACGTACTGGTGGGTGGACGGGACACAGATCATAGGCTGTAGCCCGCATGAATGCTAGATTTATTGATTTCAAAAAATCCAACTACTCCCAAGAATACCCCCGCCGCTTGCTGGCTGCACTCAGCTCCAGACTCGCGCATCAAACGAAGCTCGCAGATTCTTGAATAAATTTTCACCCGTCGCGTCATTCCAACACGCTCAACTTTCGCCCTGATCAGGCAAACACCACATTCACCCGCCCTGCCGCACCGGCGACTGAACGGCGGCGCGCCGGTTTGACGACGATGTCAATATCGCGCCCAAGGCGCGCCAGACATTCCAGCATCTTGGCTTCGCTGATGCCCCGGAATTTCCCACGCAGCATTTGGGAGACTTTTGGCTGCGGCATAGCCAGGAGTTCAGCCGCCTGCTGTTGGGTCAGGTTCTGGCGTTTGACAATGTCACTGATCTTGCTGGCCAGTTTTGCCTTAACCAGCATTTCTTGTGCGTCGGCCATACCGAGGTCGGCATAAACATTGCCGCTGCTTTTTTCGATGGTGATGTCTGTCATTTCATACCCCAGAAAATTGAAGAAACCTGCCTATTGCCTGGCATGTGCCAGAGCAGCTTTGAGACGCTCGCGCACCAAATCCATATCGGGCTTGGGTGTCGCAATGCCAGAAGTGGACTTCTTCTGAAAACAATGCAACACGTACACCACACCGGCAATCTTGACGGTGTACACCGCTCGGTAAGTGCTGCCCGCCTGGCTTTCCACGACCTCCAGCACACCTGCCGACCCGAACCCTTTCAACGGCTTTGCGTCAGGATGCTTACTCCCGGTTTGAGCCAGATGCAGCGCATAGCCAAAAGTGTCCTGCACCTCATATGGCATCGCTTGCAAGTCCTTTTTTGCCGAGCCAACCCAAAGCAGGGTTTGGGATTGTCAATTGCCGAGGACACGAAAAATTATATCCATTTGGGTCTAAAGCTGTCGCAGCAATCCCACGCAACTGCTTAGGCGCCGCGTCCTTCTCGCTCTGCCCGGCTGCCTTGAATTCTTGGTACGCCTTTTCCCAATCCACATTTGGGAACGCTTCTTTGACAGAATCCAGAAAGTCATCGCGGTTCAGTGTCTCAAAAGTCACGTCTTTGTAGCGTTCGTCCAGTTTCATTTCCTGAATCAACGTTTCGGCCTTGGGAAAAACCCGGCCCAGTTCAAACTTGAGCCACCTCTTCGCGTCTTCGATGGTGGGCGTGACCGTCATCAGTTGACCAAGCAAAGCATCCGGCGGTGCCGCAACGACACTGGGCAGGTAGTAGTCAACAATCTGCTGCCTCGAGGCATCCAAGTGCCTGTTTGACGCGGGTATCGGCAAGAGACATGGGGGGCTTCCGTTCATACCCCCGCAAGGCGTCGGCTGGCAATCGCCTAATCTGGACCACCGGAAACAGAAAAGCCCCGTAAACACTAGGCTTACGGGGCCTTTAGGGGTCTGTATCGGACTACCGAAAACGAAACCTTGGCGGAGTGGACGGGACTCGAACCCGCGACCACCGGCGTGACAGGCCGGTATTCTAACCAACTGAACTACCACTCCTGGTAGCTAACGTTTGCTATTGCTAGCCAAGTCACCTGCCCTTGCGGACCGGTCGTTAACGACTTGTGCCATACCCACCTTGCGGCGAATCTGGCGACCCCACGGGGATTCGAACCCCGGTACCTACCGTGAAAGGGTAGTGTCCTAGGCCTCTAGACGATGGGGTCAAAGCCTTGGAACTCCGTTGCAGCTCACATGGACTGCGTTACAAGCTCACGCGGAAATTTTGGTGGAGGTAAGCGGGATCGAACCGCTGACCTCTTGCATGCCATGCAAGCGCTCTCCCAGCTGAGCTATACCCCCAAACCTCCCAACATCGAACGTCCAACCTGGCAGCCGCCGGAGTTACCGTCAAGCTGGTGCGTCCCAATTTCCGAGCCTCGAATTATAGCCTTAAACCCTTGCGTCATTGAGCCGCTTTAGCACCGTCGCGCGGTCGCACAGCTGCAACACCGCGTCGAGCGACGGCGAGTGGCTGGTGCCCAACACCAGCACGCGAACGGCCATCGCCAGCTGTGGCATTTTTATGCCACAAGCTGCAAGCACTTCCTTGATAGCGCCATATATCGATGCCTTATCCCAGCTGGCCGCAGACAGTTTTTCGCTCAGTAGCCGAATCGCTGGCAACACTGCCGGTGTCACATGCTGGGCCACCTCAGCCGCGGGCGGACTGACGTCGGAATAAAACGCCGCGGCCCACTGGGCCAGGGCAACCGTGGTCTCGCAACGGTCCTTGAACAAGGCGCAGATACGCGGCAATCGCTCATCAACTTCTTCCACGCCCAGACGCTGCAATTGCGTTTTGACCAGAATCGCCAACGCGTCGTCCGGCATGGCCTTGAGGTACTGCGTATTGACCCAGTTGAGTTTGGCGGCGTCCCATTGGGCCGGGCTTTTGGCCAGGTGTTCACCATCGAACCACTGCACCAGGCGGTCACGGCCGAACAGCTCATCGTCGCCATGGCTCCAGCCCAGACGCGAAAGGTAATTGACCAGCGCCTCGGGCAGGTAACCGGCCTCTTCGTAGTCCATCACACTTACCGCGCCATGGCGCTTGGACAACTTCTCGCCGTCCGGCCCCAGGATCATCGGCACGTGTCCATACAACGGCAATTCCGCACCCAGTGCGCGCAGGATGTTGATCTGGCGCGGCGTGTTGTTGATGTGGTCGTCGCCGCGGATCACGTGGCTGATCTCCATGTCGAGGTCGTCCACCACTACGCAAAAGTTGTAGGTCGGCGTGCCATCGGCACGCGCGATGATCAGGTCGTCGAGTTCACGGTTGCCGATCGTGATCGGTCCCTTCACCAGGTCGTCCCAGGTCACGTCGCCGTCGGGTGGATTGCGAAAGCGCACCACCGGTTGCAAGCCCTGCGGCACGGGTGGCAACGCCTTGCCAGGCTCGGGCCGCCAGCGGCCGTCGTAACGCGGCTTATCGCCCTTGGCACGCTGCGCTTCGCGCATCGCCGCCAACTCATCCGGCTGGCAATAACAGTGGTAGGCCGTGCCCTTGTCCAGCATCTGCGCCAGCACGGCGCGGTAACGCTCCAGCCGGTGCATCTGGTAGAACGGGCCTTCGTCGTAATCGAGCTTGAGCCAGCGCATCGCCTCAATGATCTGCTGCACCGCTTGCTGGGTGGAACGAGCGACATCGGTGTCTTCGATACGCAGGATGAACTCACCACCGAAGTGGCGTGCAAACGCCCATGAGAACAGCGCGGTACGCGCCGTGCCCAGATGCAGAAAGCCAGTTGGCGACGGCGCGATACGGGTGCGGACTTTACGGCGCATATTCACTTTTCGATGGCGTCCAGCGCATGCGCCAGATCGGCCTTCAGGTCGTTTACGTTTTCCAGCCCGACCGACACGCGAATCAGGCCCTGGCCAATTCCGGCCGCCTGGCGCTGCACCTCGGTGAGCCGTCCGTGCGAGGTGCTGGCGGGATGCGACACCAGCGTTTTTACGTCGCCCAGATTGGTACACAGGGAAATGGTGCGCACCGTGTCCAGCACCGCGAATGCGCGCGTCCGCGCCTGGTCCGGATCGGCCGCGCGCACGTCGAACGACAACACCGCCCCACCCTGCCCGGATTGCTGGGCCATGGCCAGTTCGTGCTGCGGATGGCTGCTGAGCGCGGAGTAATACACCCGCGCCACCCGCGGCTGATCCTGCAGCCACTGTGCCAGCTCCAGCGCGCGTAGCGATTGGGCCTGCATGCGAATCGACAAGGTTTCCAGGCCCTTGAGCACCACCCAGGCGTTGAACGGCGCCAGCGTCATGCCAGCGCTGCGCAACACCGGCATGAAAACTTCCTTCACCAGTTTTTGCGTGCCGCACAGGGCGCCGGCCACGATACGGCCCTGTCCATCCAGGTACTTGGTGCCGGAATGAATGATCAGGTCGGCTCCCAGCGCAACAGGGCGCTGCAACGCGGGCGTGCAGAAACAGTTGTCCACTGCCAGCAGGGCGCCGGCGTTGTGGGCGATGTCGGCCAGCGCGCGGATGTCGCACACGTCGGTCAGCGGATTGGTGGGCGTTTCGGCGAACAACAGTTTTGTATTCGGGCGCACGGCGGCTTGCCACTGCGCGACATCGGTCTGCGATACGAAACTGCTTTCCACGCCGTAGCGCGCAAAGTCGCTTACCAGTTTGATGGTGGAGCCGAACATGGAACGCGAGCAGACGATGTGGTCACCCGCCTTGAGCAGCCCCATGATCATCATCAGGACCGCCGACATACCGCTGGAAGTAGAGATACAGGCCTGTGCGCCCTCCAGCGCCGCCAGCCGCCGCTCGAAGGTGGAGACCGTGGGGTTGCCATAACGGCCGTAGGTGTAGCCCTCTTCCTCACCCGAGAATCGGCGTGCCGCGGTGGCGGCATCAGGCTGCACATAACCGCTAGTCAGGTACAGGGCTTCGGAGTTTTCGCCATACTGGCTTCGGTCCACGCCGACATGCACGGCCAGCGTGTCGATATGCAGGTCGTCCGGGTAATTCTTGTCGCTCATGGTGTTTCAAATTTCTTCGTGATTGGGAAGCGCCAGGCGCGACGTGTCTTCTTCGCCCTCTTCGGAGGTGACGCGGCTTGCGCCCATGCGTTCGATATCCGCCGGGGTGATGTCGCCGGTCACGTAGACGCCGTCAAAACACGAGGCGTCGAAGCCGTCCAGCTTGGGGTTCAGGCTGCCGATGGCCTTTTTCATGCCCTCCACCTCCTGGTAGATCAGTGCGTCGCAGCCGATTATTTTCTGGATCTCGGCCACGGTGCGTCCATGCGCTACCAATTCGCCGCTGGTGGGCATGTCGATGCCATACACATTGGGGTAACGCACCGGAGGCGCGGCGCTGGCCAGATAGACCTTGCACGCACCGGCGTCGCGTGCCATCTGCACGATCTCGCGGCTGGTGGTGCCGCGCACGATCGAGTCGTCCACCAGCAACACGTTACGGCCCTTGAACTCGCTGGCGATCACGTTTAGCTTTTGGCGCACCGACTTCTTGCGCACCGCCTGGCCGGGCATGATGAAGGTGCGTCCCACATAGCGGTTCTTCACAAAACCTTCACGGTACGGCAGGCCCAGCAACTGGGCCAGTTGCGCGGCGCTCGGGCGGCTCGATTCGGGGATCGGAATAACCACGTCGATCTCGTTTGGCGGCACGGTCGAGATCACGCGTTTGGCCAGCGTTTCGCCCAAATTCAGGCGTGCCTGGTAGACCGAAATACCGTCCATGACCGAGTCGGGTCGTGCCAGATAAACAAACTCGAAAATGCACGGCATCGACAAAGTTTTGTCGGCGCATTGCTGGCTGTGCACCGTACCCTGCAGGTCGATGAAAATCGCTTCGCCCGGCTCGATGTTGCGCACGAACTGGTGCGACGTGCCTTCGAGCGCAACCGACTCGCTGGCCACCACCGTAGTGCCGGGCCCACGCCCCAGACACAAGGGCCGAATGCCGAACGGATCGCGGAAGGCCAGCACGCCGTGGCCCGCAATCAGCGCGATGACGGAGTATGAGCCGCGGATGCGCCTGTGCACGTTGCGCACGGCCGCGAACACGTCACCGGGCCGCAGCGGCAATCCGCGCGTGGTTCTTTCGATCTCATGCGCCAGCACATTGAGCAGTACCTCGGAGTCGCTCTCGGTGTTGATATGGCGGTGATCGGTGCTGAACAGCTCGTTTTTAAGCGCCTGTGCATTGGTGAGGTTGCCGTTGTGCACCAGCACGATGCCGAACGGGGCGTTGACGTAAAAAGGCTGCGCCTCTTCTTCGCTATAGGCGTTGCCGGCGGTCGGGTAACGCACCTGGCCAAGACCGCAATTGCCCGGCAATGCGCGCATGTTGCGCGTGCGAAATACATCTCGCACCAGGCCCTTGGCCTTGTGCATGAAGAACTTGCGTTCCTGCTGCGTCACGATACCGGCCGCGTCCTGCCCGCGATGCTGCAACAGCAACAGCGCGTCGTAGATCAGCTGGTTAACCGGGGCATTACTGACGACACCGACAATTCCACACATAGTTTTATCCGGTTGGGGGCAGGTACTTGCCAAACTCCGGCGGCAACACCGGCTTGAGCCCCTTGACCGCCGCCGTGGCCCATTGCGCCGCGATGGATTGGGTCCACCACGGCTCGGACTTCCACAACGTCATGGTCACCAGCACCGCTGCCGCCAGCAAAACCACTGCGCCACGCATCAACCCGAAGACCGCACCTAACGCACGGTCGGCAGGCCTTAAACCGGCGGCCTTAAATAATTGGCTGACCAGCCAGATCACCAGCGACCCGGCAAACACCGCCACCACAAACAACAGAACAAACGCCGCGCCGTAACGAATCGCTTCGGTCGCGTTCGTCATCGGCAGCCACGCCGCGAACGTCGGTGCAAAATGCTGCGCCAGGAAAAACGCCAGCGCCCAGTTGCCCAGCGAAAGCACCTCGTACACCAAACCGCGCCAGGCGCCGATCAGCATCGACAGCAACAACACGAAGAGGAAAATCCAGTCCAGCGCTGTCATGGGTATGTGCCAGCCTATAAGGTAAGGATGACGGCCGAGATATCCAGCTTCCTGATTTTCTCGGCAACCTGGGTCGCCTGCGCCTTGTCGGGAAAAGGCCCCACCCGGATGCGGGTCCTGCTTCCGTCCTTGGTCTCCACCACCTGGGTATAGGTCTTCAAGCCGGCACGTTCCACCTTTTGCCGAACCTCACGCACCTTGTCGGCATCCGCAAACGCGCCCACCTGCACGACGAATCGGCCATCGGCAGTCGCCCCGGTGCCGGTGACGGTTTTGCCCTCCAGCAGGGCCTGCGCCTTGCTGGCATCAGAGGCTTTCGCGAGCGGCTTTTCCGTTGTGGACTTTTCGGTCACGGCTGCGGCCCCTTTGGCGGTAATTGGCGCGGGGGTCGGCACGGCTGGCGCAACCACCGCCGGCGCCTCGGGCGCGGGGGTAACCGGAGCCACCGCAGCGACCGGCGGCGCAGGCTCGGGGTCGGTCGTCGGCGCCACTACGATGGCGGACGCGGCGGCGGCCGCTACCGGAGCGGGCGGAGGCACTACCAGTGGCTTGACCTTGGTCTTGTCGGCAATTTCTATCGGCAGATCGACCGGAATCGGCCGCGGCTGGTTGTCGAACACCAGCGGAAAACCGATCACACCGGCCAGCACCAGCACGGCGGCGCCGATAAGCCGGTGCATGGCGCGTCTGCGCATGGCCTCGACGGTTTGCGCAGGCGCAAGTTTTGCCGCCTGCTCTTCGCGGCTCCTGCGAAACTGGAAAAAAGCCATTGGAGGGGGACCTAAGGATTGATGTGTTTGGCGGCGAGGCGCGGTACGCCATCTTTCAACACGCCACCCACGGTATAGAACGATCCGAAGACAACGATTCTATCAGCCGGGTCCGCCGCAGCGACCGCTGCCTGCAGTGCCTGGACCGGGTCCGCGAATGTGCGTGCACTGGTGTCCTTGCGGGTATTGAGGCCGCGCCACTGTTCGGCCAGACGCATGCCGGTTTGCGCACGCGCGGTCGGCAAATCGGTAAAGTACCAGCGGTCGACGATCGGGTTTACATGTTGGAACATCGGCACCAGGTCCTTGTCGGCCATGGCCCCGAAGACCGCATGCGTGGTCGGGAAAAATCCCATCGCGTCCAGGTTGGCGGCCAAGGCCGCCACCGAATGCGGGTTATGCGCCACGTCGAGTACCAGGGTGGGCTGGCCCGGAACAATCTGGAAGCGCCCCGGCAGTTGAACCATGGCAAAGCCGTTACGCACCGCCTGCGCCGTTATCGGCAAACGCTCACGCAACGCGGTCAACGCCGCCAGCACGCCGCTGGCGTTGACCAGCTGGTTGGCGCCGCGCAACGCGGGATAAGCCAGCCCCGCATAACGGCGCCCGCGTCCAGCCCAGGCCCACTGCTGCTGATCGCCCGAAAAATTGAAGTCGACACCCAGCCGCCACAGGTCCGCGCCAATCTTTTGCGCATGGCCCAGCACACTTTGCGGTGGCACCGGGTCGCTCACCACCACCGGCCGATCTGCCCGCATGATGCCGGCTTTTTCGAAGCCGATGCTTTCGCGATCCGGCCCCAGTAGCTCCATGTGGTCCAGGTCGATGCTGGTGATAACGGCGCAGTCGGGGTCGATGATGTTGACCGCGTCGAGCCGGCCGCCAAGGCCCACTTCCAGAATCGCCACTTCCAGCTTGGCACGCGCCATGATGTCCAGAATCGCCAGCGTCGAAAACTCGAAATAAGTCAGTGAAACCGCCGGTTCCAGCTGGCACCTTGCGT
This sequence comes from Betaproteobacteria bacterium, assembly GCA_025360705.1. Classification (GTDB taxonomy): domain Bacteria; phylum Pseudomonadota; class Gammaproteobacteria; order Burkholderiales; family Burkholderiaceae_C; genus CAISIP01. Next base: position 8,547 of record JANYBQ010000520.1, read on the forward strand.
GCTCGACACGTTCGAAGGCGGCGATCAGTTCGTCTGCTCCGACGATGCGTTCCTGCAGTCGCAAGCGCTCCTCGAAATGCACCAGATGCGGGGAGGTATAGACACCGGTGCGATACCCCGCCTGCGTCAAAATCGCCTCCAGCATGGCGCAGGTCGAGCCCTTGCCGTTGGTACCTGCCACCGTGATGACCGGGCAGTCGAACCGGATCGCCATGCGCCCGGCTACGACCCGCACCCGGTCCAATCCCAAGTCGATGTTTTTAGGATGCAGGCGCTCGCAGTGCGCCAGCCAATCGTTCAGGGTTTTCATACTGGCAATATTGTCGCCCACGCCCGTTGCGGCATGATTGCGGACATGAACAGAAGTCCCATTACCCTTTACGGCATTCGCAACTGCGACACAGTCAAACAGGCCCGCCAGTGGCTGACCGACCACGATATTGCCTACGAGTTCCACGACTACAAGCTGCTGGGTGTACCGGCCCCACGGCTCGACGAATGGCTCAAGGCCTTGCCATGGGAAACGCTGCTTAACCGGCAGGGGAATATGTGGCGCAAGCTTGATGAGGCCACAAAGGCTTCCGTCACGGACGCTTCAAGCGCCCGCACCGTGATGCTGGCAAATGCAAGCACGGTCAAACGGCCTGTAGTCGAGTGGAGCGGCAGCGCGTCCAAAGACGTCACCGTGGGGTTCAAGCCGGAGGTTTGGGCGGCGCGCGTCAAGGCGGGGAGTTAACGCTGGCTTGGTGAACATCCTGGTGAGGGATGGATCGGGGTAGGGAGACTTGGTGGGCGGGGCTGCGAGTCGTCGGTGCCTGTTCTCCGGTCCTACTCGCGAGCGGCTGCTTCCGGTCCTGCTTCCGGTCCGCCAGGATCGCTGCATCAACGAGATGGTTGGAACACCATGTCTGTGGCAATCGCGAATTGACCTGCGCCCATCCACCGCCAACTCACAGCCTTGACTTGAATGGTCCCGCTCGGGTTTTGCGGCGCTGTTGACGCAAACAATATTACTTCGGCACACCCGAAGAGCCAAAGCAGCCATTCAGCCGGGTCGGACTTCTGACCAATGTTCGGGGATGCCTACCCGATTGGCCGGATTCGACCCAAGGCGAGCGTTGGGTGCAATGGAAGCGGACGTTCGTTCCGCTTGCCGCCCTGGCTGGGATGCACTTGAATATGGCGAAGGCACGCGGCCCCTAAATCGGTACCGATTCGATCACGCAGTACGACCCCCCCAGTGCCAGCAAGCGCGTGATTTGCAGCCTTGCAGCAGCTAGCATTTCCCGATACTGTGTTTCCGTCCGCTCACGCCCGCCCGTGCCGACGAGCATGTTGAGGTCGGACCGTGCAATGCTTTGATCGTGCGGCGAATCGCAGAAGTGCTGCGGCGCGATCCGCTCGATGACGAATAGCTTGGCGCTCGGTGCCATTGCGTGGCGGCAGTTGCGAAGAATGCGCACCGCTTGATCGTCATCCCAATCGTGCAGAACGCTCTTGAGTAGATACCCGTCAGCGCGGTCGGGAACCGAATCAAAGAAGCTCCCGGTGACCAGCATGCAAC
>JANYBQ010000569.1 GCA_025360705.1 Betaproteobacteria bacterium
GAAATGAGGTCGGTGCGCTTTGGTCGCACCCAGAATCGGCGCGTTCTCGGAACCATGAACGATCTAATGTTTCAGTTATCTTGGTATCTGCACGACAATCCGACATTGTCGCTACTTGAGGCTTCGTTGAAACTTGCTCAAACACCGTGCTCCGTAATCGGTGGGTTCCCTGACCGCCTCACCCAATCGCTATTCGAGGTGGTCGGCGAGCCATGCTGAGTTGTGTGGCCGGCCTGCGCCCTCTTAAGAAACACACCTCAAGTGACTGTTCTTGAAGTTTGTTTTTCAGGCGGGTTGTTCGGCAGCGACGAGCTGCATGCCCAGCTTCTGGGCGCGCTGGGACAGGTTACGCAGCACGCGTTCGCGGTAGCGCTGCTCGTAGTAGTCCTGGCCTTGATCGGTGTACTCCTCGCCTCTGGTAAGCATGGTGTAGATCAGCCGCGCGAGCTTGTGGGCGGCGGCGGTGACGGCCTTCGGTTTGTCCATGCGCGCGCACATGCGTCGGAAGTAGGCGCCGAGTGCCGACTGGCTGGTGCGTAACGACGCGGCGGCGAGGCGCAAGGCTTGGGCGGCGCGATTGGCACAGCGCTTGGTCTTGCTGCTCATCACCTTGCCGCCGGTGATCTTGGTGCCTGGGCACAAGCCCATCCAACTGGCGAAGTGCCCGACGCTGGGAAAGCGTGACAGGTCCGCTCCGGTCTCGCTGACGACGGCCAGCGCGGTGGTCACATCGATGCCGTCGATGCGGGTCAGATCGACACCGCACATTTTGAACAGCTGCGTGCGCAGATCGAACTTCGGGGCATTGCGCGCGCGGCCGCGCTTCCTGCCCTTGGCTGGTTCGCCGTCATGTGTCTGAAGGCGTTGCAGCTGGGCTTCGATCTCTTGGTCGCACTCGGCCAATTGGGTGCCGCTGAAGTCGAATCCGTCCACCGCCTGCTTGAGGGCGAATAGGTGTTCGGCCCGCCAGTTGCCATGCAGGCTCTTGGCAATCTCGTCGACGCTGGCGTGGATGCGCGCATTCTTCATCGCGCCCAGCACTTGGCCGTTGCGTTCGCCGGCCACGATGGCGCGCAGGATCTTCTGCCCGGTCTCGCCCACCACGTCGGAGATGACGTTGGCCAGTTGCACGTTCATCTGCGTGAGCGCCTTTTGCATGTGCTGCACCTGCCGGGCCTGACTCTTGAGCAGCATCCCGCGCTGGCGCCACAGCGCGCGCAGCACGCAGACCGGCTCGGCCGGGCGAAAGGCACCGCTGAGCAGACCGTAGGTCATCAGCTGCTGCAGCCACTGGCAGTCCAGCACGTCGGACTTGCGGCCGGAGACGTTCTTCACGTGGCGCGCATTGACCAGCAGCACGGTGAAGCCGCGCGACTCCAGCAACTCGAATAACGGAATCCAATACACGCCGGTGGATTCCATGGCGACGGTATCGACCCGGCAGGCCTCAAGCCAATCGGCGACGGCATTGAGATCCACCGTGAAGCTGGGAAACTCGCGTACCGGTTCGTCGTCTCGGTCCGCCGGTACCGCCACAAAGTGGGATGCGCTGCCGATGTCGATGCCGGCGGCATTGGGATGGGTGATCGTCAGCGCCGCGCGGGATTTGCCCGGCTTGCGGCTGACTCTGGCGTTGCGTGCGACCATGGCTTGCTCCATCATTCGTTGTGGAATGTGGCGCCGCCTCGGGTACGTCGTCTAGCTCACTCTCTTAAACGGGATATCGGCCCAGCGGCTGCACACCGCAGTGCCGATTCACCAATGTCGATGACGTCACCCATGACCACGCTAACCCACGGGCAAATTGCACCATTGCTACATCGGTCTTCCGCGGCGCCACGTTCCACCTTGCCACAACGCAGGCACGCCGTGTTTCTTCGGCGCGATTTGCGGCAGCGGGCCGATTACTTCGCTAACCCGGCGTATATGGACTCCCCCCGCAAAGAAAGAGGTTGATCGATAGTTGTGGCAAGAAGGGTGAGCCTGCAGTCGTATATCCGGCATCTGAGGTGGGCTCAAGAAGGCCCGTGCCGACATGGAATCTGCGGACCTCGC
>JANYBQ010000599.1 GCA_025360705.1 Betaproteobacteria bacterium
TGATCACAAGTCGAACCGTGCTGCTATTTTCGTCTTGACACCACTATCGCAACAAAACCTGAATACCTGATGCGCCATTTCGCCACCGAAAGCGGGAAGAGCAAAGGCCAGTTCTACACGCCCGCCGAGGTGAGCCGCGTCATCGCGCAGATCGTCGGCATCCGGGACGCCGCCACCAGCAACACCACCACCGTGTACGACCTCACCTGCGGTTCCGGTTCGCTGCTGCTCAAGGTGGGCGACGCGGCGAGTGCCAAGGTTACCTTGTATGGGCAGGAGAAAGACTCCGCCACGGCGGGCTTGGCCAGCATGAACATGATTCTGCACAACAACGCCAACGCCTTGATCGTGCAGGGCAACACGCTGGCCGACCCCAAGTTCAAGGACGGCAGCGCGCTCAAGACCTTTGACTTTGTGGTGGCCAACCCGCCCTTCAGCGACAAGCGCTGGACCACTGGCGTGAATGTGGCCAACGATCCGTTCGAGCGCTTCCAGCAGTTCGGCACGCCAGCCGAATGAACACCCCTGACTTAGTCGGCGAGTGCAGGTATGTTGGCGATGATTACCCCAACTTGTTTCTACCAGATCGGCTGTGGCTGACCCGGCTGCGGGCTGATACGGGTGCCAGTGCTCGATGGCTTTGCTACCTGCTGAGTACTGCGGAGTACAAGCAACGAATCCGAAACGCCTCGACCGGCACAAGCGGCAGCATGAAGAACCTCTCAAAGCCAGCTCTGCTAGCAATGTATGTTCGCTTTCCGCAGCCTGATGAACAAACCGCCATCGCCACCGTCCTCTCCGATATGGACACCGACATCGCCGCGCTGGAGGCCCAACTCACCAAGACCCGCCAACTCAAGCAGGGCATGATGGCGGAGTTGCTTACCGGGAGGACTCGTTTGGTATGAAAGAACACCAGAACGTCGAGTGGAAGCAGTCCTGGCGCGATGAATACCTGAAGTGGATTTGCGGCTTTGCCAATGCGCAGGGCGGTACGCTGGAGATTGGCAAAAACGATCGGGGCGAGGTGGTGGGTGTTGACAAAGCCGACCGCTTGTTGGTGGACATACCGAACAAGGTGCGCGACATCCTGGGCATTGTGGTGGCGGTGAATCTGCATCGCAAGGCGGGCCGCGACTGGCTGGAGATTGTGGTCGATGCCTACCCCAGCCCGATCAGCTACAAGGGCGAATACCACCTGCGCAGCGGCAGCACCAAGCAGGAACTCAAGGGCGCGGCGCTGGACCGCTTTTTGCTGCGCAAGCTCGGCCGCCATTGGGATGGCGTGCCGGTGCCGTATGTGGCATTGGCCGATCTGGACGTGCGTGCCCTGGCCCGTTTCCGCCAGCTTGCCACGCGCAGCCAACGCCTGTCGGCCGAGACCTTGCAGGAGCCGGACGACGGGCTGATTGAAAAGCTGCATTTGAAGGAAGGCACGTACCTCAAGCGTGCGGCGGTGTTGCTGTTTCACCCCGACCCAGAACGTTTTGTGACCGGGGCTTTTGTCAAAATCGGGTTCTTTGCCAACAACGCCGACCTGCTCTACCACGACGAGGTTCATGGCGACCTGTTCACGCAGGTGGACAAAACCCTGGACCTGCTGCTGACCAAGTACCTGCGCGCGATGATCTCCTACGAAGGCGTGCAGCGGGTGGAGACTTACCCGGTGCCCGAAGTGGCGCTGCGCGAAGCGCTGCTCAACGCCATTGCGCACAAAGACTACGCCAGCGCCATCCCGATCCAGATCAGCGTGTACGACAACAAGATCATGTTGTGGAACCCGGGGCAGTTGCCGCCCGACTGGACAGTGATGCAACTCACCGAAAAGCATTCGTCGCAGCCTTTCAACCCGGATGTAGCCAACGCGTTTTTTCGCGCCGGCATGATCGAGTCATGGGGGCGCGGTATAGAGCTTGTTCTGAACGCGTGCTTGCTGGCGGGGGCGCCTGCCCCGGAATGGCGTTATGAGCAGACCGGTTTGTGGGTTGTTTTTCACCAGCGCGCAGGGATCGGGGTGGTGACACCGGTAAAAACGCCGGTAGAAATACGGGTAAAAGGGAGCTCAAAGGCTTCGGGCACTACCCAGAAAACTACCCAGAAAACTACCCAGAAAACTACCCAGAAAACTACCCAGAAAACTACCCAGAAAACTACCCAGAAAATCCTTGATTTTCTGAAGGCACATCCATCCGCCAGCCGCAGAGAGATTGCTGCGCATCTGACCGGCATCAGCGAAGACGGTGTGAAATACAACTTGAGCCTTCTCAAGGCTTCAGGCCGCATCCAACGCATTGGCGCAGCCAAGGGCGGCCATTGGCAAATTCCCGAAAGCCCCGATGAATAACATCGGTCAGCCGGAATGCGCCACGCAGGACCGCGTGCCGGCCTTGCCGAAGTGGCAATTTGATCGAGCGCAGTTGAACCGGCTACCGGTCCGGCATGAGGACTGGGACCACTCATTCACCCATATGGAGATACCAAATGGCAAAACAGTTTGACCTTGTGGTGCATGGCGCCACCGGCTTTACCGGCCGGCTGGTGGTGGAATACCTGTTGCAGCGTTACCCCGCCGGCACTGGCCTGCGTTGGGCCATGGGCGGGCGCAGTGCCGACAAACTCGCGGCCGTGCGCGACGAAGTCGGCGCGCCGCCCGACACCCCCCTGGTGGTGACCGACAGCGCCGACCCCGACAGCCTGCGTGCACTGATGGCAAAGACCCGGCTGGTGCTGACCACCGTCGGCCCGTACCAGCTGTATGGCAACGAGATGGTGGCCGCTTGTGCCGAGGCCGGCGTGGACTATGTGGACTTGTGTGGCGAGCCGGCCTGGATGCGCCAGATGATCGACGCCCACGAGGCACAGGCCAAAACCAGCGGCGCGCGGATTGTGTTTTCCTGCGGCTTCGACTCGATCCCGTTCGATCTCGGCGTGTGGATGCTGCAAAACGAAATGAAAACGCGTTTCGGCAGCGTGGCCAGCCGGGTGCGTGGCCGGGTACGCAAGATGAAAGGTACGTTCTCGGGCGGCACGGCGGCCAGTCTGAATGCCACCATGTCAGCCGCCAAAAGCGATCCCCGGGTGATGGACTTGTTGCGCAATCCGTTCTCGTTGACGCCCGGTTTTGAAGGGCCGCGACAGCCCTCGGGCAACAAGCCGATGATCGACGAAGCGCTTGGTGTGTGGGTTGCGCCCTTCGTCATGGCCGCCATTAATACGCGCAATGTGCACCGGTCCAACTTCCTGCTGCACCATGCGTATGGCGCGGACTTTGTCTACGACGAGATGCTTGTCACGGGCACGGGGGAAAAGGGGGAGGCGATTGCCCACGCGGTGGCGGCCGACAAATCATTGGGCGCCGAGGGTGGACCCAAGCCCGGCGAAGGCCCGTCTCGTGCGGAACGTGAAGCCGGACGCTATGACGTGATGTTTCTTGGACAGACCTCCCACGGTGAACCGCTGCGTGTCGGTGTCAAGGGTGACCGCGACCCCGGCTACGGCTCGACGTCCAAGATGATCGTCGAAGCGGCTGTATGCCTGCTTCAAGATGCGAAAGACACCGCCGGAGGAGTCTGGACCCCGGCGTCGGCCATGGGTATGCGGCTGGTGACGCGATTGCAAGAACGCGCAGGCATGGATTTCGCGGTCGAGCAGGCGTAGACGGCTGTCAGAGTGCCCGGTGCCGGCCAGCGGGCACGGGGGCCCCGTATGGGTGTCAGGAAGGCTGAAGCGATGCCGACGCAAGCTCGCGTTGTTGCTGCTTCAGCAGTAGGCTGCGTACCTCGCCCAGAGCCAGCTTGCCCAGGGCGGTGCGGGGCAACTGCTCAACAAACACCACGCGTTTCGGCACCTTGAAACCTGCAAGCCGTTTGCGCACGAACAGCCGCACCTGGGCCTCGTCGTCCTCCCCTGTCGCCGGTGCGAGGCCGCTGGGACGTTCCGCGCAAGCCCACACCGCTTCGCCCCAGGTTTCATCGGGAACACCGACCACGACCGCCTCGCCCACCAGTGGGCTTTCGCGCAGTATGGCCTCCACCTCACGCGCGTAGACGGTTTCCGCGCCAGTCTTGATGCGCCCCGCTTTGCGGTCCACGTAATAAACAAAGCCGTCCGCGTCCATGCGGCCAATGTCCCCCGAGTGGAGCCAGCCACCGCGCCACAGCCGCGCACTGGCTTCTGGCCGGCGCCAGTAACCGGAAACAAAGGCATCGCCGCGAAACACCATCTCCCCGCGCTCGCCGACTCCCACGGGTTGGTCCTCGTCGTCCACCAGCATCATCTCGAATCCGGGCTGCACGCGGCCGCATGAAGTCAGGCGTAGCTCCAGTGCGGGGTCGGCTAGCGCCTGCTGGTGGTCCAGCCGGCTCAGCACCAGCGCGACCCCACCTTCCGTGCCGATTCCGCCGATCTGGCTCAAGGTACACGAAAACAATTCTGAAAACCGGCGCAACACCGGCATGGGTATGGGGTTGGAGCCGTACATGAAATGACGCAATGAAGATAGATCGCGTCGGCGGTTGTCAGGGCTGGCCATGGCGTCGGCCATCATTTTCATGATGGTGGGCACGAGTACTCCGAAAGTCGGCCGGTGCTGTTCGATCGCGGCGAGCATGGCGTTGGGCTCGGCGTTAGCCAGGATCACGGTCGCCAAGCCAAAATACGCAGGGTGCATGATCGAAAACTGGCCGCCCTTGTGAAACATCGGCAACACGATGATGGCACTATCGTCGTGGCGTGACTCCGCAGCCCAGGCCATCGAATGGGAGAACACAATCTCGTTGCGACTGGAGATCGTCGCTCCTTTGGGCTCCCCGGTGGTGCCCGACGTGAA
>JANYBQ010000607.1 GCA_025360705.1 Betaproteobacteria bacterium
AAATGAAGAAAACTATCGGATCGGGCTTGGTCGCGTGGTGATCAATGAACGAAATGGAACTTCAATCCCCGTTACGTTTCCGTTTGTAACGTTGCTTCCTGGCGTAGGTTATTACCAAGTCGATCCTTCATTCCCCGGCCCGGGAATTCCGTCAATCACACGATTCAACTACACCACCTTGACTTTAGGGGCGGATATCGCCTTTGAATCCGGCTTTCGCGCAGTGAGCGAAGTCGCACGGAGCTTCGTTTCGCAAACCGACTTCTCGACCCAGTCAACGCGCGGCTATATTTCGGTGCTCAAGCGCCTAAATGCGTGGACGCCGTATGCTACCTTCTCGTTCCTGCGTTCGCAATCCGCTCCGCTCAATTTGCATAAAAATGTCAACGACAACATTGTGCCCAGTTTCATCCCCGGCGCCGCACTGATCAATGCTTCGCAACGTGCTGGAGCAGATGCAATCCTGGCCTTCGATCAACGTTCTTGGGCGGTCGGGACCACATATACTTTTTCGGCGACCAGTAAACTTAAAGCCGAGCTAATGCGCACACGCATTGGCCAAGTTTCAAGCCTGGTCGACGCGCCGCCCGGAAGCAATATTCGCAACCAGAACATCAACGTGTTCTCGGTTTCCTATAACTTTGTGTTTTAGCGAACCGCCACATGTTCAAGGCCATCGTTAGAACACTGCTTTTGGCGCTTACATCGGCGGCGGGAAATACCAGCGCGGCGGATGGCGTGGTAGTAATCGGCCACTCTAATTTGCGCCGGCTCGACGCGTTGACGGTGGCGAAGATATACACAGGCAAGGTAATCGAGGTGGACGGTGTACCGGTAACTGCGATCAACGCCAACAGCGGTAGCCCTGTACGCAACCGTTTTCTGCGGCTCTACCTGAACCAGGACGAAGACAAATACACTGCATATTGGACCGTGCGGCGCTATATCGGGAAAGGTGCCTCGCCAAGAGAGCTGCCGCGTAGTGCTGACGTAATCAATTACGTTAACTCCACGCCTGGCGCCATTGGCTACATTGACGAAGCGGATATTCAGGCCGGTGTCAATGTGTTGTTGAGATAGCTTCTTACTTCCCTGCTTTTGCCTGGCGCCAGTGCGGCCTTGATGCGTGAAGCTACTGGTACTGCCGCTTGGCATTGAATGCCCAAGCTGGTCGAACTTGATGCGCGAGGCCGCGACCATCGCAGTAGCGCAGTAGCGCAGTAGCGCGAATTTTATTTGCCGAACATGCGGTTACGCGCGTTTTCAAGATGGCCATGCATGGCCAATCGGGCGGCTTCGGAATCGCGGTTTTTAAGTGCCGCCAAAATTAACTCGTGTTCGGCCTGCACGAGCTTCTGGCGTTCCACGCTCTTTAGCAGCGACAGGTTGCGCATCAGGTTCATGCTGACCAGCACCTGCTCCTGCATGGACGCGATCGCCGACACAAAAAACTGGTTTCTGCAGGCGCGCGCAACCGCCAGGTGAAAGTCGAAATCCTCGCGTGCTCCGACCGACTGCTCTTTAATCACAGTGTCGAGTTCGCGAAAGCGTTGCTCGATGACCACCAGGTCGGCCTCGCTGGCCATGCTGGCGGCCAGCGCAGCGGCGCCCGATTCCATGACGATCCGAAAATCGAAACAACGCTGGACGTCCGAAATTGTTTCGAGTGGCGTAAAACGCGGCACATCGGGGTCGGGCCGGCGTTTGACGTAAGTTCCCGAGCCCTGGCGGGTACTGGTGATGCCATCGGCGCGCAGTCGCGACAGCGCTTCGCGGATGGTTGGGCGCGAAGCCGCAAAACGTTCGGTCAATGCCTGTTCGGTTGGCAACTTATCGCCTTCCTTGAACTCCCCTTCAATGATCGAACCGAGGATCTCGCGGTAAACCCGGTCAACCAGGCCGGTGCCGATGGGGTCGATCATTGCGCGATCCGGCCTGCTTCAGCAGCTTTGTTCAAATGCCGCCAACACATCGGCCTGCGTCTTGATCTCGGCGCAGCGATCGGACGGCGACGCACTGAGCAAAGGCAAATGCGGCCCCATGTCGGCAATGCCCGAAAGCGTTACCGCGTCGTGCAATACGCGAATCAGGGATATCGATTCACGGAGGTCCTCCAGCGGCAGGAAGCGCGAATGCAAATCCTCGGCCAAGGCCACTTCGCGTTGCTTAAGTGCTATCAAGAGCCGCATCGAAGCCTTGGGTGCGATGCATCCGGAGCCGGTGGTGAACGACGCAAGCCCGAAGCGCGACAGATGTACCAGTGCCGGGCGCTCGCCCATGCCGCTTACGATTCGGGCCGCCGTAATGCGTTCTACCAGCGATTGCAGATAAAAATCTTCCATTGGGTCTTCGCGCACGATAGCGTATTTCACGGCCACGATGCGGCCCTCGTCTACCAGCCGGCCGAGGGTGGCGATGTGGAGATACGACTCGCTTTTCAGGTACAGCGTGACCGGAATACCCGTGAAATCGACAAAGCGCGATATGCCCTCGGCCACACCTTCGGACGTGGTGAATCCCTGCATCGGCAACACCATGGCGGTCTTGTATTCACTTTGTCGCAGCAGGCGCGCCTGATCCATCATCTTGCCGAAATCCGGTCCGATGGCGGGTATCACGCGTGTTGTAGCAGCCGTGTTGGCGGCCAGCAATTCCAGCAGTTGCGCGTAATCGTGCAGCGAGCAGTGGTAGATATTGGCGTTGCCGCCATACACCAGCGTCTTGTGGCCTCCGGCCTCGATGTGGCGTATCAACTTGCGGTTCTGCTCCGCGTCAAGCGACAAATCCCCGCGCCGGGCCAAAGGCGGCACAGCCAGCACCGACGCCGCAAATTCGTCAAGGTGTAGAGGCGAGATATTCATTTATTTATTGTATGACACATTTAGATATGTAATACAAATAACTCGCGCAAAAATCCTAACCGCGCGAAGTTCGGCGCACTAATTACATCAAATTCTCAGTATCAGGGTTTAACCGTGCTTGACAACCAAAAATTTGTCTGACAAAGTGCGGCAAGAATATCCATCAGTAGGAGTAGGAATGCCAGTCACCCAGCACCCCCTCCACAGATCCGTACGTGCGGAGCTACCGCATACGGCTCCTGCCTTGGGTGGTGACGATCAGACGCTGGTTGGGGTAAGGGTGGCAGATATGGGGAGTCGGCAGC
>JANYBQ010000293.1 GCA_025360705.1 Betaproteobacteria bacterium
GTGAGCAATGTAAGTTTTTCGTTTCGCGGCAACGACCCGGTGCGCGAAGCGATCAACACCGTGTTTTTGTACCACGCGATCGCGGCCGGCCTGGACATGGGCATCGTCAACGCCGGCATGGTGGGGGTCTACGACGACCTGGAGCCGGTGTTGCGCGAACGCGTGGAAGACGTGGTTTTGAATCGGCGCGCCGATGCCGGGGAACGCCTGGTGGAAGTCGCGGAATTGGCCAAGGGCGCGTCCCGGGACGACAGCAAAAAGCTCGAATGGCGCGGCACGGCGCAAGCGCCCGCCAGCGTGGGCCAGCGCCTTTCGCACGCACTGGTGCACGGCATCACCGACTTCATCGTCAGCGACACCGAAGAGGCGTACCAGGAAGTGTTGGCGAAAAAAGGCCGCCCCTTGCACGTGATAGAAGGCCCGCTCATGGACGGCATGAACATCGTGGGCGACCTGTTCGGCCAGGGCAAAATGTTTTTGCCGCAGGTGGTGAAAAGCGCGCGCGTAATGAAACAAGCCGTGGCGCACCTGATTCCGTACATCGAGGAGGAAAAACGCCAGCAGGAATTCGCCGGCGAAGACGTCAAGACCAAAGGCAAGATCGTGATCGCCACGGTCAAAGGCGACGTGCATGACATCGGCAAGAACATCGTGACGGTGGTTTTGCAATGCAACAACTTCGACGTGGTCAACATGGGCGTGATGGTTCCGTGCCATGAGATTCTGGCCAAGGCCAAGGTAGAAGGCGCGGACATCATCGGACTGTCGGGCCTGATCACGCCGAGCCTGGAAGAAATGCAGTACGTGGCCGGCGAGATGCAGAAAGACGACTTTTTCCGCATCCGCAAGATCCCGTTGCTGATAGGCGGCGCCACCACCTCGCGGGTGCACACGGCGGTCAAGATTTCGCCGCACTACGAAGGGCCGGTGGTCTACGTGCCGGATGCCTCGCGCAGCGTCAGCGTGGCGCAGAGCCTGTTGTCGGACAACGCCAGCAAATACATTGCCGACCTCCACACCGACTACGACAAGGTGCGTTTCCAGCACACCAACAAGAAGCAGATTCCAATGTGGTCGATAGAACGCGCACGCGCCAACAAGACACCGGTCGACTGGTCGCATTACCTGCCGCCGGTGCCCAAATTCATCGGCCGGCGCCTGTTCCGCAATTTCGACCTGAGCGAACTCGCCAGATACATCGACTGGGGTCCGTTTTTCCAGACCTGGGACCTGGCCGGAGCGTTCCCGGCGATATTGAAGGACGAGGTAGTGGGCACCGAAGCGGTGCGGGTCTACGCCGACGGCCAACGCATGCTAAAGCGCCTGATCGAAGGGCGCTGGCTGAACGCCAGCGGGGTGGTCGGCCTGTACCCGGCCAATACGGTCAACGACGATGACATCGCGCTGTATACCGATGAGTCGCGCAGCCAGGTGGCGATGGTCTGGCACGGCATGCGCCAGCAGACCGAAAAGCAGGTGATCGACGGCCCGAATGGCGAAAAAATTCAGCGTCCCAGCCGTTGCCTGGCCGACTTCATCGCGCCCAAGTCGAGCGGACTGGCCGACTATATCGGTGTATTCGCGGTCACGGCCGGCCTGGGCGTGGAGAAAAAAGAGAAGTATTTCACCGACGACCACGACGATTATTCGGCCATCATGCTCAAGGCTCTGGCCGACCGCCTGGCGGAGGCGTTTGCGGAGAACCTGCACCACCGCGTACGCACCGACCTCTGGGGTTACGCGCCGCAGGAAGCTTTGGAAACAACTGAGCTGATTGCCGAGAAATACCGCGGTATTCGCCCCGCGCCCGGCTATCCGGCGTGCCCCGACCACAGCGTGAAGCAAGAAATGTTCGACCTGTTAGGCGCCACCGATATCGGCATGACCCTAACCGAAAGCCTGGCCATGACCCCCGCCGCCAGCGTCAGCGGTTTTTACCTGGCACACCCCGAGAGCACCTATTTCAACGTCGGCAAGATCGGGGACGACCAATTGGCGGATATGGTGCAGCGGCGGGGCATGGAGGCGAAAGAACTGAAGCGCCTGGTGGGGGCGAATTTGTAGCCCCGCCTTACCTCAGTGCCGCGATGAGACCGCGCTCCGGCTAAAGTGACGTCCACTGCAAAACGAATCATGAGGAACGCATGAGCACCCAGACCCGGGCACCCCATGGCACCGAGCCCAGCGTGGACATGCGCGACCCCGCTTTCCGCGACGACCCGCATCCACTGCTGCGCTCTCTGCGGAAGCAGGGCCGCGTTTCGCGCGACGTGCTGGGCATCTGGCTCATCTTCGGGCATGCCGACACCAGCAGCGCCCTGCGCAGCACGCACCTTAGCCGCGAGCCGTGGCGCGCCCCGGTGTACGCCAAGCTGCGTCCTTTCATTGCCGACTCCACCCTGGAACGCACCACCGAGCAATGGATGCTGTTCAACGATCCGCCGAAGCACACCCGGCTGCGGCGTCTGGTGAACGGCACTTTCAAACCGCCCGTGGTCGAGGCGCTGCGCGAGCGCATCACCGCCGTTACCGACGAGTTGCTGGCCGCATTGCCCCTGGATTCCGAATTCGACCTGATGGCCGGCCTGGCGCAAGCGCTACCGGTGCGGATAATTTGCGACGTGCTGGGCCTGCCGCCGGAGGACTTCAGCCAGACCAAAGCGTGGTCGGACGCGCTGGCCTGGATCGTCGAGCCCGTGGTCCGCAAGGAGCAGCGCATAGCCGCCAACCAGGCGGCCGAGGGCATGGTCGCTTACCTGCGCCAGCACATCGCGCGACGGCGGTCGGGTCCGAAGCGCGACGATCTGCTGAGCCTGCTGATCTCCGCCCACGACGACGACGCGGCGCTGAGCGAAGACGAACTGCTTGGCAACCTGATCCTGCTGTTCATCGCCGGCCACGAAACCACCACCAACCTGATCGGCAATGGCATGCTCAGCCTGCTGCGCCACCCACACGAACTGGCGCGCCTGCGCGCGCAGCCTTCCCTGATGCACAGCGCGGTCGATGAGATGCTGCGCTTCGAGGGCTCGGTCACCACGGTGGGCCGACACACCGTCGAGCCGTACACGCTCGGCGACACGGTGATTCCGGCTGACCAGACCCTGTTCTTCATGCTGGGTGCGGCCAACCGTGACCCGGCGGTATTCGATAACGCCGATAGCTTCGATATTTCCCGATCTCCAAACCCGCATATGGGCTTCGGCGCGGGCATCCATTACTGCCTGGGTGCGCCACTGGCCCGACTGGAAGCGGAAGTGGTGTTCTCGCGGCTGCTGCAGCGTTACCCTGCGCTGGAATTGGCCGACGCCGCGCCCCAGTGGCGCAAGCTGATCAATCTGCGCGGCCTGGAAGCATTGCGCCTGAGGCCCGGCAATCCACCCGCTTGCATTGGCGGAAGTCCCTTGGTTTTAAAGAGCTTCTAAAGCTTGCCCAGCACCACGTGCATGGCATGCGGCGTGGCTACCTGTTCAGTGACCGCAAATCCCAGGCCCGGGAGCAAGGCTTCGCCCAACCCCAGCAACTCCGGCGAAAGGACCCGGTGAATCTCGTCCACCAGACCGGCTCGCAAATATTGGCGAATGGTCGCCCGCCGCCGCCGAATCGCACATCACGGCATTGCACGGCTTCCCGGGCGGGCTCCAGCGGGTCGTCCAGGCTTTGCAGCGGGCCGGCACTGAAACCGTCGATGGACAGCCCGAAAGCGGCGACTCTGACTTGGGACATGGCGCGTTTCTCCTTCTTGATTCGTTGGCACACAAGAATGCCATGCGGCAGGCGCGCGCGCAACCGCCTGACGGCGGGATGGGAATCCGCGCGCTTCGACAATACGACGTTCGGCGCAGCGCTGGATCGACATGCCAGGCCTTTGTAAGGGCTGAAACAACCCGCCGACGAATAATGCGTTGAAATCCCCCGTCGCCATGCCCACATGGCAGGTTCAGACAGCCACTTCAAAGCGGAGCACCATGAAGACCTACACAAAATCTCCCGAGGCACTCGCCAAACTCACATCCGAGCAGCGCCGCGTTACCCAGCAAAGCGACACCGAACCGCCGGGCACGGGCAAATACCTCGACCACCACGAGCCGGGCATCTATGTTGACATTGTCTCTGGCGAACCGTTGTTTGCCTCGGGCGACAAGTTCGAGTCCGGTTGCGGCTGGCCCAGTTTTACCAAGCCCATAGTGCCAGCTTACGTGAACGAATTGCGCGACACTGCACATGGCATGGTGCGCACGGAGGTGCGCTCCAAACACGGCGACAGCCATCTGGGCCATGTGTTTGCGGACGGCCCGTCGGACCGGGGCGGGCTGCGGTATTGCATCAATTCGGCGTCGCTGCGTTTCATACACCGCGACGCGATGGCGGCCGAGGGTTATGGCGAATATCTGAACCAAGTCGAGGAGGTTTGAAATCATGGCAGCACAAGAACGCGCGGTACTGGCGGGGGGTTGTTTCTGGGGCATGCAGGACTTGATCCGCAAAATGCCCGGCGTGCAGGCCACGCGCGTGGGCTACACCGGCGGTGATGTACCTAACGCGACCTACCGCAAGCACGGCAACCACACGGAAGGCATCGAGATTCTGTTCGACCCAGCGGTCATCAGCTACCGCAAGCTGCTGGAGTTTTTCTTCCAGATCCACGATCCGAGCACCCAGGACCGCCAGGGCAACGACCGCGGTGTGTCATATCGCTCGGGCATCTATTACGTGTCGGACGCGCAGAAACTGGAAGCCTTGAGCACCATCGCCGACGTCAACGCCTCCGGCCTGTGGCCGAACCGGGTGGTAACTGAAGTGGCACCGGTGGGGGCCTTCTGGGAAGCCGAACCCGAGCACCAAGACTATCTGGAGCATTATCCGAACGGATATACCTGTCACTATCCCAGAGCCAATTGGGTATTGCCGGCGCGGGCGGCGGCGAAGGTCAATTAGGCGGATCTGGTTTACCTGCGGTTACAAACTGGGGCCGCAGGATCGGTCGCACTTGTTTACCTTTGAACCTGCCAGCCGTTGAATAAGGGCTGCCCCATAGGTCGTGCTTTGCACGGCACCAAGGAAACACCATGATTGCAAGCATCGAGACCTTACCCGCAACGCCCAATAACACCAAGCCGCTGTGGGCCGCCGTCGGCATTCTCGGCGTTGCCGTGCTGGCCATGGGTGGCGGCCTTATTTATACGCAGACCCGACCGGCGACAGCGCCGCCTGCGGTCGTGGCGGCCGCGTCGGCCCTGCCTCTAGAGACAGCGCCCCCGGTCTTGCCCGCGCTAACCGCACAGGCTGCCGGGCAGGACGACCTGGTAGCGCCTCCGCCCAAGCCCCCGGTTGTGGTGGTCAAACCAAAACCGCCGGCTAGAACGGTACATGCCGCCGCGCCGGTTTACGTCACACCGCCGCCGCCCATACCGGCACCGTACCCGGCTGTGGCGGTAGCGTCGGGTGGCAATCCGGCACCCGAGGGTGTTCCATCCGTCATTGCCGAGAATGCTCCGGTCGTGGTGCACCAGCCCGTTGCTCGGCCAGCCTGTGTCAACTGCGGCATGATCGAGAGCGTCACGCCGGTGGAGCGCCAGGGCAAAGGCGGCGGTGTCGGCGCGGTGGCCGGCGGCGTACTTGGTGCGGTTGTGGGCAACCAGATCGGCCACGGTGGCGGGCGCACGGTAGCCACCCTGTTGGGCGCGCTAGGCGGCGGCTTTGCCGGCAATGCGGTCGAAAAACAGGTCAAGAAAGAAACCGTCTACCAGGTGCGGATTCGCATGGAAGACGGCAGCAGGCGGACTATCGAGCAAGCCACTCTGCCGTCGGTCGGTACCCGAGTCACGGTTGACAACGGCGTCATGCATTCCGCTTACGGTAATTAGTCGACTTTAAAGGAGGACATTGTGATGAAAAAACTGTTGCTCACCGGGCTGTTGGTGCTGGCCTCGGCCGGCTCCTGGGCCCAAACCACGAACCATGCGCTGCCCGATAAAGCCAAGGCCAAAATTGAATTGGCGACCTGCAGCACATGTGCCACGGTGCAAAGCGTCAAGCAGGAAAAACGCAAGGGCAAGGGCGGGATTCTGGGTATTGCGGGGGGTGCCGTTGTCGGGGGGTTGCTGGGTAATCAAATCGGCAAGGGAAACGGCAACACGGTAGCCACGGTGGGCGGGGCGGTTGCTGGCGGACTGGCTGGCAATGAAGTTCAGAAAAGGGTTACCAGCAGGAAAGTGTGGGTCACCACCGTCAAGATGAAAGACGCAAGCATGCGTAACTTCGAGCAGGAAGCGCAACCGCCCTGGGTCGCGGGCAACGTCGTCAAGGTAGCCGGCACTACGCTTACGAAACAATAAGCCGGGCTTCGGGACCGGCAACAGGTGCTGGTCGTTACCCGGCAGCCAAGGCCTGGACCTACACCACGCCCGCGCCGCGCAATGCCGCAATACCGGCAGCGTCCAGCCCCAACTCCGCCAGTACTTCGTTCGTGTGTTGCCCCAGTGCGGGCGGCGCATGGCGCAACGTGGGTGGGGTGTCCATTAACCGCAGCGGGCTGGCCACGCTGCGAATGGCTGCTATGCCGTCTTGCGCGACCAACTCCGGTGTACGGGGCTGGCTGATGGCCAAGCCACGCGCCTTGACCTGAGCATCGCCAAAAGCCAGGCCGATGTCGTTGATGGGGCCACACGGCACGGCCTTATTGCCCAACAAGCTGATCCACTGTGCCGTGCTGCGCTGGCGCGTCACCACTTCCATGAGCGGGATCAGAGCGGCACGGTGGGTTACACGGTTGGTGTTGCTAGTAAAGCGCGCGTCCGCGCTCCACTCGGGTTTGCCAACCGCCTGGCAAAAGCGATGGAACTGCCCGTCGTTGCCAATCGCCAGCAGCATCGCGCCGTCCAGGGTGGGAAAGTCCTGGTACGGGGCCAGGCTGGGATGGCTATTTCCCTGGCGTTGCGGCACCTTGCCGGTGTTGAGAAAAGCTCCAGCCTGGTTGGCCAGCGTGGCCATGCCTACGTCGAGCAAAGCCATGTCGATCCGCTGTCCCATGCCGGTACGGTTGCGCACTTCCAGCGCGGCCAAAATGGCAGTGCTGGCGTAGACGCCGGTAAACAGATCGGTCAATGCCACGCCGACACGTAACGGGCCGCCGCCGGGTACTTCGTCCGGCCGCCCGGTGACGCTCATCATGCCGCTCATGGCCTGGATCATTAGGTCGTAGCCAGCTCGCTCCGCGTAGGGTCCGCTCTGGCCAAAACCGGTGATCGAGCAATAAATCAGGCGCGGATTCAACCGCTTGAGGCTGGCGTAATCCAGCCCATACGCCGCCAGGCCGCCGACTTTGAAGTTCTCCACCAGCACGTCGCTACGCACCGCCATCTGGCGTACCACCGCCTGGCCTTGCGGTTTGGAAATATCCAGCGTGATGGAGCGTTTGTTGCGGTTGGCGCAGGTGAAATAACTGGCCTGCGTGGTGTCCTGGCCTTGCGCGTCTTTCAGGAACGGCGGGCCCCACTGGCGCGTGTCGTCGCCTTCGCCCGGACGTTCGATCTTGACCACGTCGGCCCCCAGGTCGGCCAGTATCTGGGTGCACCAGGGGCCGGCCAATATGCGAGACAAATCTAGTACGCGCAGGTGGGATAAGGCACCCACGCTTGTCGCTTCGCGTACTGCGCTGCCCCCAGTGGTGTCTGACTTTCCTTGGGACGGTCCGGCGGGGAATGTAGCCCCCACGCTTGTCACTTCGTGTACTGCGCTGCCCCCCGAGGGGGTTAATTTTCCTGGGGGCGGCCCGGCGGAAAATTGCCCCTCCTCGCCACTCGTCGCTTCGCCCATATCAGTTCGCGAATGCGGCAATACCGGTCTGCGCGCGGCCCAGGATCAATGCGTGAATGTCGTGCGTGCCTTCGTAGGTATTGACTACTTCCAGGTTGACCAGATGGCGCGCCACGCCAAATTCGTCGGAGATACCGTTGCCGCCCATCATGTCGCGCGCCATGCGCGCGATGTCAAGTGACTTGCCGCAGGAATTGCGCTTCAACATTGACGTGATCTCGACCGAGGCCGTGCCTTCATCCTTCATGCGGCCCAGGCGCAGGCAACCTTGCAGGCCGAGCGCGATTTCAGTCTGCATATCGGCCAGCTTTTTCTGGATCAACTGGTTGGCCGCGAGCGGCCGCCCGAACTGCTTGCGGTCCAGCGTGTACTGGCGCGCGCGCAGCCAGCAGTCTTCGGCCGCGCCCAATGCGCCCCAGGCAATGCCGTAGCGCGCGGAGTTGAGACAGGTGAACGGGCCCTTCAGGCCCTGCACTTCCGGAAAGGCATTTTCTTCCGGGCAAAACACGCCGTTCATGACAATCTCGCCGGTGATAGACGCACGCAAACCAATCTTGCCGTGAATCGCCGGAGCGCTTAGTCCAGCCATGTCTTTTTCCAGCACGAAGCCGCGGATCGGCCCGACCTGCCCGGTCTGGCTGACCTCTTTGGCCCAGACCACGAACACGTCGGCGATCGGGCTGTTCGAGATCCACATCTTGGAGCCACTTAGCTTGTAGCCACCGGCTACCTTGTGGGCGCGTGTGGCCATCGATCCGGGGTCGGACCCGTGATCGGGTTCGGTCAGGCCGAAGCAGCCGATCCATTCCCCGGTGGCAAGTTTGGGCAGGTATTTCTGCCGTTGCCCCTCGGTGCCGAATTCGAATATCGGCACCATCACGAGCGACGACTGCACACTCATCATCGAGCGGTAACCGGAGTCTACGCGTTCGACTTCACGCGCAATCAGACCGTAGGCCACATAGTTCAGCGCCGGGCCGCCATACACCTCAGGAATCGTCGGGCCAAGCAGGCCCAGCTCACCCATTTCACGAAAAATGGCGATGTCGGTGGTGCCATTGCGAAACGCTTGCCTCACGCGTGACGCAAG
>JANYBQ010000692.1 GCA_025360705.1 Betaproteobacteria bacterium
GCATCAATGCGGCGGTTTGTTTTTTCGACGGGTAGCCACACGCCGCGCCCATCATCACGCTGCCTTGCAGCAACGCGCCGGTCTTGAGTTGGTGCATGTCGCGCAACTGCTTTTCGCTCAACTCGCAGCCCACGCTGGCCAGGTCGATCGCCTGCCCGCCGGCCATGCCGGCGCTGCCGGCGGCACGCGCCAATAGCCGGCACCATGCGGCTTGCATGCCGACAGGAACCAGCGCGTCTTCAGGCGTCAACAACTCGAACGCCAGCGCCTGCAGGGCGTCGCCGGCCAACAAGGCAGTGGCTTCGCCAAACTGCACATGCACCGTCGGTTTGCCCCGACGCAACACGTCGTTGTCCATACACGGCATGTCGTCGTGGACGAGGGAATAGGCGTGGATCAATTCGGCCGCACAGGCCGCCCGCATAGCGGCGTGTGTATTGCCCTGCACCGCCTCGCAGGTTGCCAGGACCAGCAGCGGGCGCAAACGCTTGCCGCCGTCCAGCACCGCGTAACGCATGGCCTGCACCAGTTCGGCCGGGGCACCATGGTCCAACCCCGCCGGCGCGTCGGCCGTCACCCAGCGTTCCAGCGCGCTTTCCACCTCGTGCAGCCGCCTGCTGGCCCAGACCCGCAGCTCGAAACCCCGCTGCACCGCGGCACGCGCACAGTTCACCCGGGTGTCCATGTCTTGAGTGTTCCGGCGTCGAGCACCTTGATCTGGTTTTCAACCGCCTCGAGTTTGTCACGGCAATATTGGAGCAGTTCGGCCCCGCGCTGGTAACCGCTCAGCAACTGTTCCAGCGGCATCTCACCGGACTCCAGACGGCCAACCAGTTTTTCAAGCTCCTGCAACGCCGCCTCGTAGGTGGCAGGCAGCGCGGAAACGGCATTGGAATCGGTCGCCTTGGGCATCGTGCATACGGAGATATAAAAGAAACATTTTAGTTCCGGCAGAAGCGCCTTTCGGATATCGGTCTGCACCGGAACCGCGTTTTTTGAGGCCATGCCCACGGGTACAATCGGGGCTTCTTCCTTCCGGTCCGTCCGGCCCCCTTGTTTCCGTTCGTCACCGCGATGGCGGGCGATTTCCCCCTGTGGGGAGTCTTTAGGTCAGGTCACCCATGTCTGATTTAAGTCTTCAACTGCAGCAGGCTTCCAGCCAACTACCAGTTTCAAGCTACTTCGACCCCGCGCTTTACGAGCGCGAACAAACACGCATCTTCAAGCCCGGGCCGCATTACGTCGGGCACCAGTTGGCGGTGCCCGAACCCGGCGACTATTACACCTTGCCGCAAGAGGCCGAAGGACGGGTTTTGTTGCGCACTGCGGCCGGGGTGGAATTGATTTCCAATGTCTGCCGGCACCGCCAAGCGGTGATGCTGAAAGGCCGCGGCAACCTGCAGGTGGACAAGCCGGGCAGCGCATCGGGCAATTTGGTGTGTCCCCTGCATCGCTGGACCTACAGCGGCGGCGGCGGCGCCAAAGCCGGGACCCTGATAGGTGCGCCGCATTTCGCCAAAGACCCCTGCCTGAGCCTGAACAATTACCCGTTGCAACAATGGAACGGGCTGCTGTTTGAAGCGGCAGGCGAATGCACCGAACAAGGCCGCCGCAATGTGGCCGCCGACCTGGCTGGCATGGGCCCCTTGGTCGACCTGGACTTCTCCGGCCACGTGCTCGACCACGTCGAGCTGCATGAATGCAACTACAACTGGAAGACCTTTATCGAGGTTTACCTGGAGGACTACCACGTAGGCCCGTTTCATCCGGGATTGGGCAGTTTCGTGACCTGCGAGGACTTGCGATGGGAGTTCAAGGACCACTATTCGGTACAGACGGTGGGTGTTGCCAATCGTCTGGGTAAAGCCGGCAGCCCGGTGTATGAACGCTGGCAAGAAGCGTTGTTGAACTACCGCAATGGCCAGCCGCCAAAATACGGTGCGATCTGGCTGACGTATTACCCCCACGTCATGGTGGAGTGGTATCCGCATGTGCTGACGGTGTCCACGCTGTACCCGATGGGGCCGCAAAAAACCCTCAACGTGGTGGAGTTCTACTACCCAGAAGAGATTGCCGCCTTCGAACGCGAATTCGTGCAGGCCCAGCAGGCCGCGTATATGGAAACCTGCGTGGAAGACGACGAAATAGCCCTGCGCATGGACGCCGGCCGTAGGGCGCTGATGCAGCGCGGCGACAACGAATGCGGTCCGTATCAAAGCCCGATGGAAGATGGCATGCAGCATTTCCACGAGTGGTACCGCAACCAGATGCGTACGGAGTAAACCCCCTTGAATTACACCACCCTGATTTCCGCCGAAGACCTGCAAACCCAGATCGCCAATGCTGCCCGGCTGATGGTGTTCGATTGCAGTTTCGAACTCCTGAAACCGCGGGCCGGCGACCAGCAGTTCGCCGAGTCGCATATCCCCGGCGCGGTGCGCGCCAATCTGGACCTGCACCTGAGCGCCCAGCACGGTGCCGACACGGCCAGCGGCGGGCGTCATCCCTTGCCCACCCGCAAGGCATTCGCGGCCTGGCTGGGCGGCGTCGGCTTCAGCAACGAGATGCAGGCCGTGGTGTATGACCGCCAGGGCGCCAATTACTGCGGACGTTTGTGGTGGATGCTCAAATGGGTTGGCCATGAAAACGTTGCCGTGCTCGACGGCGCGCTGGAAGCCTGGCACGAGGCCGGCGGCGTGGTCACCAGCGGACCATCCACGACGCATAAACCCAGGACTTTTGCGCTGACGCCCAAGCGTGCCGCGCGGGTCACGGCGGCAGAAATATTGAAGGGTCTGGGCCGGCCATCGCAAACCATCGTCGATGCACGCGCCACCGCGCGTTTTCGCGGCGAGGTAGAGCCGCTGGACCCGGTCGCCGGCCACATACCCGGCGCGCTCAACCGGCCATTCGGGCAAAACATGGGTGCCAACGGCAAGTTCAAGTCGGCCGCCGAACTGAACGCCGAGTTCACGCTGCTGCTGGCGGGCCGCGACCCGGCGACGGTGGTGCACCATTGCGGCAGCGGCGTCAGCGCCGTGCCCAACATCATCGCGATGGAAGTCGCGGGTTTGGGCCGGCAGGCGCTGTACGCGGGTAGCTGGAGCGATTGGTGCAGCGACCCATCGCATCCTTTTGCGCAAGGCTGAGACCCGCTTCACCTCATATCGCCTGGCCCCGCTTCTTCAACGGCAATATCCATGAGCATTCTGTTTTCCCCCTTCACGCTGCGCGGCTTGGTACTTCCCAACCGCATCGTGGTGTCTCCGATGTGCCAGTACTCTGCCGACAATGGCAAGGCTACGGCCTGGCACATGATGCATCTGGGTGGCCTCGCCGTCTCGGGCGCGGGCATGTTGTGTATCGAGGCAACCGCGGTTGAAGCGCAAGGCCGCATTACGCTGGGCGACCTGGGCCTGTGGGACGACGCCACCGAGGCCGCGCTCGAACCCATATTGGCGGCCGTACGGAAATATTCAAAAACTGCGGTTGTGATGCAACTGGCACACGCCGGGCGCAAGGCCTCCAGCCATCTGCCGTGGGAAGGGGGCCAGTCGATGCCTTTATCGGAAGGCGGCTGGGTGACACAGGCGCCCTCTGCGATAGTGCAGAAGGAAGGCGAGGCGCCGCCGGTCGCCATCGACAAGGCCGGGCTTGCGCGGATTCGCGATGCGTTTACGACGACGGCACAACGCGCGGCAAGGCTTGGACTGGATGGCCTGGAAATTCACGCCGCGCACGGCTATCTGCTGCACCAGTTTCTCTCACCCATTTCCAACCGGCGCACCGACCCATACGGTGGATCGCTGGAAAACCGCATGCGTTTTCCGCTTGAAGTGTTCGACGCCGTACGTGCCGCATTCCCGGCCGACAAACCGGTAGGCGTGCGGTTGTCGGCAACCGATTGGCTGGAGGGCGGTTGGGACATCGCGCAGACCATAACGTTGGCGCTGGAGTTGAAAAAACGCGGCGTGGATTGGATCGATGCGTCGTCGGGTGGTATCTCGTCGTTGCAGAAAATCGTCCTGGGGCCCGGGTACCAGGTCGGCTTTGCACAGGCCATCAAGGAAGCGACGGGGCTCAACACGATGGCGGTCGGTTTGATCACCGAACCCAAACAGGCCGAGGAATATCTCGCCAGCGGCAAGGCCGACCTGGTCGCGTTGGCGCGTGGCATGTTGTATGACCCGCGCTGGGCCTGGCATGCGGCGGCAGAGCTGGGTGCCACCGTTGAGGCGCCACCGCCTTATTGGCGCGCACTGCCGCGTGAACAGCATGCCTTGTTCCGCGAAACACGGCTCGGTACGCGCTGAAATCCGCTCCTTCCCCTCGGTAAAAAACACAAAGCCCGCTTTCGGCGCTGCCGAACGCGGGCTTGCAAGTCGTCCTTTGCCTTCAATACCCGATTACTTGGGCAGCAACACCTTGTCGACCACGTGAATCACACCGTTGGACTGATATACGTCGGCCGTGGTTACCTTGGCCGTGCCGCCTTTTTCATCCGTAATCGTCACACCGCCGTTAGCCGCCATCGCGGTCAGGTTGCCACCCGCCACTGTCTTTAGCATGGCCTTGCCTTTGCCGTCCGCAATGGCTTTGGTCAGTGCCGCGGAATCCATCTTGCCCGCCACCACGTGGTAGGTCAGGATGCCGGACAACATGCCCTTGTTTTCCGGTTTCAGCAGCGTATCCACCGTGCCCGCCGGAAGCGCGGCAAAAGCGTCGTTGGTCGGCGCGAAAACCGTGAAGGGACCGGGGCTTTTCAGGGTGTCCACCAAACCGGCGGCCTTGACAGCGGCCACCAGCGTGGTGTGGTCCTTGGAGTTGACGGCGTTGTCGATGATGTCTTTGCTGGCGTACATCGGCGCGCCACCCACCATGACCTGCGCGAACGCGCCGGCGGCGGTTAACGACATGGCTACGGCCAGACCCAGAGAAGCCAGTTTGTGTTTCGTCCGCATGTAAATTCCTTTAAGTTGAAGTTAAAACCAAAGCCGAAATCAAAATGATTCAAGCGGCTGTAGTTAATACGGCGCGTGGGGCAAACTGGATTCAAACCCGGCGCGGCGATCAGGAACCGGTAAAAATATTTGCTTGACATGCATTTAACATTTTGGTTAAATTAAAACATGCATGCGCAATTGAGCAGATCAGTGGACCCGGGCCGTGACGCTCTGAGCGCGGCTTTCGCTGCTTTGGCCGACCCAACCCGGCGCGCCATTCTGGCGCGGCTGGCGCTGGGAGAAACCAGCGTGGGTGACCTGGTCAAGCCGTTTCCGATCTCGG
This sequence comes from Betaproteobacteria bacterium, assembly GCA_025360705.1. Lineage (GTDB taxonomy): Bacteria > Pseudomonadota > Gammaproteobacteria > Burkholderiales > Burkholderiaceae_C > CAISIP01. Next base: position 5,287 of record JANYBQ010000692.1, read on the forward strand.
GGCCGGCGATCTCGCGCCATCTGCGCGTGTTGGAAAACGCCCGGCTGATCGAACGCAAGGTCGATGCGCAGTGGCGCATCTGCCGGCTTCATCCGCCCGGCCTGCGTGTGGCCGACGACTGGTTGTCGCAATACCGCGAGTTCTGGGAACAAAGCCTGGATCGCCTGGTGGAGGTGCTTGAACAGGGCGAGGACCCTCAGTCCGCGACACCACCCTCTTCCACAGCGGCCACCAAACCCGCCGCGCGCGGACCCGGCACACGGTATCCGCGCAAACCCGGCCGCGCATCTTCTGTCAGACCAAGGAAAACACCATGAACGCCCCCGAAAGATTCACGCTCAGCATGACCCGTTTTATCCGCGCGCCGCGCGAGAAGGTGTATGACGCCTTTGCGACCGAGGCCGGGCTCGCCGCCTGGATGGGGCCGCGCGGCATGAAGGTGCGTTCCGCCAAGGTAGACCCGCGAGTCGGCGGCGCCTGGCGCGTGGAAATCTATAACCGCGATGGCTTTACGCTGGTGGTGGGCGGCCAGTACAAGCAGTTGCAGCGACCATCAAGCGTGGCCTATACCTGGAAATGGGAAGGCGAACAAAACCCGATGCCGCATTTGGAAACCCTGGTCGAGGTGCGCTTTACCGAGAAGGACGGCGGCACCGAACTTCACATGACGCACAGCGGCTTCCCGGTCGCCGCCGCGCGCGAGGGCCACCATCAGGGATGGATTTCGACCTTCAATCGGCTTAACGACTACCTGGACCCGCAGGGCAGCGCCGGCACCATCAGCTTGCTGGGCGATGTGCGCAGTTCCTACACCCGCACCGCGCGTATGGCGCTGGCGGAGAAATGCGTGGCCTACACGATGCAGAACGCACGGCCGCAGTCGCCCGACATACTGGCGCTGCATCCCTTCGGTCGCATTCCCGCGCTGCGTGATGGCGAGATCGAGTTGTGGGAAACATCCGCGATCGTCAACTACCTCGACGAGTGTTTCAACACCGGCGTACCGCTGCGCCCCGGCAGCATCATGGAGCGAACGCGTTGCGCGCAATGGATCAGCGCTGTTAACTGCTACCTGTACGACAGCATGATCCGGCGGTACTTGCTGCAGGTACTTTTCCCAAGTGGGGCGGATGGCCAACCGGATCGCGGCGTGATCGACAAGGCCTTGGCCGAGATACCAGCCCAACTCGATGCGCTGGAGAAAGCCTATAGCCGCGGCGACTATGTGGCTGGTTCCGTGCTGTCGGCCGCCGACCTGTTTGTGGCACCTATCCTCGCCGGCCTGCAGTTCATGCCCGAAGGCGGGCAACTGATGGCCAGCTATCCCAACCTATTGCGCGCGCAAGCTGTGATCCGCCAGCGCCCCAGTTTCACCGGCACGCAACCTCAGTAGCGCCGCCAGTCCCGCGTCCTGTCCACCAAGGAGCATTCACCATGAGTTACCTGCCCGGAAAATTTGTCTGGTTCGAACACGTGTCCAACGACGCTGCAAAGGCGCGCGCGTTTTATGGAGACTTATGCGGTTGGACGTTCCTTCCCATGCCGATGAGCGAGCAAGCCTACGACATCATCATGAATGGCGCCGACGGCATAGGCGGCTTTCGCACCGCCGAGCCCGGCATGCCCAGCCACTGGTCCTCGTACCTGTCAGTGGCCGATGTCGACAAGAGTTATGCGGCGGCCAAGGCGGCCGGCGCCAAGAGCCTGCTGGCACCGATGGACTTCGGCCCGGTCGGCCGCGGCTGCGCCGTCGCCGATCCTACGGGCGCTGCCGTTTGCCTGTGGAAAGGCGCGCAGGGCGACCCAGTGGACGTGGAGAAAACGCCGGTCGGCGGCTGGTTCTGGAACGAGTTGTCCAGCAAGGACGTGAAGGCGGCGGTAGCGTTTTACGAAAAGGTATTCGGCTTCACCCACGACGAGATGGATATGGGACCGCAGGGCACCTACTACATGTTCAAGGACGCGACGACCGGCAAGATGCGCGCCGGTGCGATGCAACAGCCTCCCGGAATGCCTATGCCGTCTAACTGGCTGCCCTATATCCATGTGGCGGACTGCGACGCCGCCGCCGCCAAGGCCACCAAGCTCGGCGCCAAATCCATCATGATGCCTCCGACCGACATACCGAACGTGGGTCGCTTCTCGGTCATCATCGACCCGGTGGGGGCGGCGATTGCGGTGATCAAGGGTGTGTAGTTCCAACACCGAACGGGTCCAGCCCCCCCCGATCGGGCTGAGCTTGTCGAAGCCTCGCGACCGGGACAGTTCAACGCCAAAGCTTCCGCAGGCAAAGCCATAGGCGTGCCGCGGCCGTCGCTTCACTGCGACGGTCCTTTGTCTTGCTCGGCCTGAGCCTGCTGGGTTTGCGCAACAAGGCTGCGTAAATCGACATGCAGAAAACCTGCATGGACGTCATGTCAGAGGACGAACCTTGCACAATGGACGCAAAGCAAAGGAGAACACCGTGAGCAATCCAGATATCGACAAAGTCTTCAGCGGCTCGATTCCGATGATCTATGAAGAGTATCTCGTTCCGCTGATCTTCGACCCCTACGCCGTGGATTTGGTGAACCGGCTGGCTGCGCGGCCTCTGGCCCGCGTGCTCGAGATCGCCGCCGGCACGGGTGTTGTGACGCGCAAACTGGCATCCTTGCTGCCCGACAGCGTGTCGATTGTTGCCACGGACTTGAATCAGGCCATGCTGGACTTGGCTACCCACGTCGGCACCACGCGCGCCGTGGAGTGGCGCCAGGCCGACGCCACGCAACTGCCCTTCGAGGACGCATCGTTCGATTCCGTGGTGTGCCAGTTCGGGGTCATGTTTTTTCCCGACAAGGCCAAGGCGTTTTCAGAGGCGCGCCGAGTGCTCCGGCCGGGAGGCGTGTTCATGTTCAACGTGTGGGACCGGATCGAGAACAACGAGTTCGCCCACGCTGTGACGCAGGCGCTTGAATCCATCTTCCCCGAGGACCCGCCGCGCTTCATGGCCCGTACGCCCCACGGCTATTACGACCTCGCCAACATAACGCGCGACCTGAAAGCCGGTGGCTTCAACCCATCGCCTCAATTCAATACGGTCGCGGCGCGCAGCCAGGCAGCATCCGCCCGGATTCCCGCCATCGCGTATTGCCAGGGGACGCCGCTGCGCAGCGAGATCGAGGCGCGCGACAAGTCGCGGCTTGGTGAGGCTACCGACATCGCAGCGGTGGCTATCGCCCAACGCTTCGGGCCGGGCGCTGTGGACGGCAAGATTCAGGCTCATATCGTCGCGGTCGAGCGCTGAGGGCGTTGTATGGTCGATCAATTCGAGTACGCGGTGCAGTCGCCGTGTGTAGTCGGCTCGGATTGACCCGGTAGCCAAGCCATCCGCTACAAGTTCATCAATGCTTTCGCAAACGCATTCAGATACGCATCGAAGTCCTGCAAGTCATTGTGGGCCGCGCCGGGAATTTTTATAAGAGCGGCAGCCGGAGCAAGGGCCTTGAGCGCATCGCTCTGGCTCGGTGGAATCAGCGGATCCTGCTCGCCATGGATCAACAACACCGGACCGCGAATTTTGCCGATCGACAGGTCGGTACGCATCGGGTAACGCAGCACCCATTGGGGCACCCAGCGGTAATGCCCGGCGGCCAGCGCGGCCATGCTGGCATAGGGCGAGACCAGCACCGTCAGATCGGGCGCATGACCCGCCGACATTTCCGCCGCCAAGCCTGCGGCAAGCCCGGAGCCCAGCGACCGTCCATAGATCACGACCTTGCGGCCGGCGTATTGCGGCGCCACGCTGGCCCACGCAGCCCGCGTGTCGGCGCGGAGTTGGGCTTCGCTTTCTATGTGGCCGGTGCTCTTGCCGTAACCCCGGTAATCGATCATGAACAGATCGAAATTTACGGCGCGGTAATACTCGGGGTTGACAAACCAGGTGTCGAGCGCGCCGCCATTGCCGTGCAGGAAAAACACCACGCCCTTGGGGTTGGGCAGACGCAGATGCAGGGCCGACAGGCGTGCACCGCGCACATCGATCGTCACTTCATGGATGTCCCCTGCCTTGGCCAGCGCCTGACTGGCCGGCAATACGGTGGGCGCGAACAACAACTTTTCCTGCCGGAACCATAACCAGCCCAGGACCGCGACGTACAAAGCCAATGCGACTGCAACCAACCCCAGACCAAGGTTCAGGACGGTCATGAAACGCGAGCGGGTAGCAAACATGCGATCACGGTGAAATTCTCAGTGGGCAGTTTAGCCGCCGGCCTTTCGCCCCCCGTTTCTCAAGCAAAATCGGCGCATGGCAACTGACCCGCACGAACATAACGACGATGACCTGGAGCGGCTGCTGCGCAGCGCCCACGCGACGCTGGACAGCGGCGACGTTCAGGCCGGACGTGCCGCGTCGCACAAGTTGCTCAAGACCGCCGAGGGGCTGAAGAACCGCCATTTCGAGGCCAGAGCACTGTTGTGCCTGGCGCACTGCGACCGCATGTTGTCCAGATACCGGCGCGCGCATC